>CAYWSS010000090.1:0-11976 GCA_964460505.1 uncultured Caldilineaceae bacterium
TCACGGGACTTTAGTTTTGTACAACTTAATTTATCATCTCAATAACCTGGGGCGAAGCTCGGGCCGGTCTCCTGACCGCGCCCGATGGTGGCTCGGTTGGAGACCGGCCACAGCGTCTTTTTGAAAAATAGAGAAGATACAGCTCAATTGTTAAAACCCAACATGTGTGGGCACATTATACCATGGGAAATCGCTTTGTTGCAGCAGTTGTGGGACTTTTTTCTCAATAGACAATCCGTTGAGTTTCCAGCAGCGATTTGGATTGTTCCAGCACGCCGCAATATTTGCTGACCCGGCGCAGGGTAAAACGGTACCGGCCAATCATCTCGGTGAGCCAGTAAGGAACCCGATAGTTGATCTTTATCTCCATAATGCACCATTCGGGCGGAATAAAGAATTGATTTTTGGCGTGGCCGGTGGCTTGCAGCGAGAGCGCGTGCGTGCGGCCTTTGAGATTGGTGTCAAAGGTAATGCGCAAGCCATCATCGTATTCGCTGCCGTCAAAAGCCATGCGGTCGTAACTGACCACGGCCGCCGGCTGCAACTGCAACGTAGATTGCAGGTAGCGGATTTCGCTCACGGTGTCCAGATCGGTCTGGTCCATCTCCGCTTCTTCATCAATGGGCGCGCTGCGCCCGCACAGCGCGTTTGCTGAGGCGTACGAGACGTACACCCGTTTTTTTTGCAGGGTTTTGTTGATACGTTGTTTGATCTCGGCAAAACACATGGTTTCCGGGGTAACGGTGGGGTCTCCGTACACCCGCACCCGCACCTTGCGTCGAAATTTGTGCCCCTCAACTTTATCCCAGTAGGCCTGGTAATCTACGGTATCGTAATATAAGCTGGTAATGGAGTAGCGCCCGTGCGCGTCGCCCCTGGCATCGTGGCTGAGATAGTCAGGCAAAATATCGGAAAAAAGTTCGTACTGCTCTCTGGTGAGGATGTATTTAAGTTCGTACCGGCTAAATTGTTTAATTCTCATTGATCAATCGCAAATAAAAATAGGGCGCTTCGCCATTTAATGGGCTGACCTCACCGAAGAACCGCGGATTAACAGGAAAACGCGGATAAGTAATTGAGAAATCCACGACTTCCTGCCGATCTGTGGTTCTGAAGCGGATAATAAGGATAGCCCACTAAAAGGAAAAGGGCCTGAAAATTAAATCGTCCCTTAGTTTACCAACGCTCCGTTAAGTGGGCAAGTTAATGACAGAATCGTTCTGCCGTATGGATGAAGAGAGAGGCGAAAACAAAATACAAAGCCAGGCGAATTTGTGCCCGACGCTGTTCATTCAAATCCTTAACTCTGAATAACCTACTCTGACGAGGCCCGTAGCACCCACAGCGCCACTCCCCCAAAAACAACGGAAGTCAATATGGTTAAAATATTGACGGCAAAACCGCTAGAAATAGCCAGCGATTTATCAAAGCCAACCAGCATAAAGCCAACTGTCCAACCTGCTTCGTGCGCCCCCAACCCACCCACCGAAATAAACGGGATGGCTTTAGACAGAACCCCAAACGTAGAACCCACAATGGTGATAAGCCATGTCGGTTGGATACCCATTCCCCAGAGAAATGCATAAAACCAGGCAAACGTTGCCCCCCAAATAAACAGCGACCAGGCGAACACAAAAACATACCGCCGGAACGAGTGAATCGCCTCAATTGCATCAACAATTTGCCCGAGCTTTGCCAACCCAATCACCACAACCTTACGCGAGGTCAGCCCGAGCCCCTCAACTATCTGTTGCGTCCAGAAAAGGCTTTTTCGCCCCCACCACAACATTGAGAGCAGCATAATCACGGTTAATAGCATTACGCTGCCCACAACCCGGACAATGCCGGTTGTCTGTGATGTGTAAAGCGTTTCACCGGAGATAAAGACGGCGGCAACCATAAAGATTACCGCCACCGCCAGGTAGTCTGATACTCTGGCTATAACCAGCGCCACGCCGCCCCTGTCCAGAGAGACAGCCTGATATTTTTTGAGGAAATAGAGCAACGAAAGTTCCCCGGTTCGTGCCGGCAAGATATTGTTGAACATACTTTGCGCAATAGAAATAGGGAACAATCTATTGAATTGTGTCTTCTGACCAGGAAGGAGCAATTGCAAACGAAAAGCCCGTCCAATATTGGTGATAAGGTAGAAAAGAATACCAACAGCTACCCAATTGTAAGAAAGCTCTGTGATAAGATCGAGTACATCTTCAATCGAGATCTGGGTGAGTAATAACAGCACAATGGCTACGGGCACAACAATCGAAAGCAGGCTTTTTGCCAGCGATGACCTGCCCATTTTTTGCCGGAGTTGGATCATTGACGTTTGGAGTCTTTTCCGATACAGGCCTGCTTCCGGGGGGTGGGGGGCAACTGCCGGTTTAGGGCCAGAAGTTTGGTCCGGTACAGATTTTCTTCAAGCAGTTTTCGGTTCACGGCAGTTAAATGGGCTACAAGGCCCGCGACACCAATAAGAAATCCAACCGTTAACAGGGTGCTTCCAATCACTACCGATGGGACATACCGCCCCACGCCACTTTGCTGCATAACCGAAAAATAAACGTAATAATAGAGAAACCGCACGATCAGTCCGCATCCAATTAATAAAAAGGGAAGGCTGACAAACAAGAAGGTGCGAAGCGGTTCGTACAAAATGTACAACCACACGATTGTTGAGGCAGAACGCCAAATGTAGCTCCACATATTGCTGATCAGCCGGGACTCCCGCGTTTTTGGACCGGTAGTGATCGGTATGTGGGCGATTACCAGATTATTCTTTCTGGCTTGCACGATGGATTCTAAAGTGTAAGTGTAGCGGGTTAAAATATTGAGACGCAGCCCCGCTTCCCGAGACATGGCCCGGAAACCACTGGGCGCATCCGGCACTTCAGATCCGGATACAAGGCGAACCGTCAGGCTGCCAATTCGTTGCAGAAGTTTCTTGGTGCGGGAGAAGTGTTTAATTGTGTTAGTTTGCCGATCACCAATGACCATATCTGCTTTACCCTGCAAAATTGGTTCAATAAGCCGGCCAATTTCCCGGCCCGGATACTGGTTATCGGCGTCGGTGTTAACCACAATATCCGCACCGCTGGCCAGACACATATCCAGGCCGGTTTGAAACGCAGCGGCCAACCCTTTGTTTCTTGCGTGGCTTACAATGTGATCAACACCCAGTCGTCTGGCAACATCTACCGTGCCATCAGTAGAACCATCATCAATAATGAGAACTTCAACCTGATCAACACCGGGGATTCGACGAGGAATATCGGCTAACGTTGAGGGTAGGGTAGTTTCTTCGTTATAACAAGGAATTTGAACAATGAGCTTCATCAACTTACCTGTTTATTGTTCAAACATGTTGAATTGATTCATAGTCAAAAAAACCAACGGAATGGCATCATTGGCGATTTGGTCGCCTTGCGCTGTAACCGGTAGTCGCTTGCCGGTATTTAAATCGTACATTCCTACTAACAATGTATACGCGCCGGGAGGGGTATTTTGATTGATCTCAATTACAAACTTGTCAACATATTTTTGTCCGGGTGTCCAGTAGCTGGTAGGCCAGTGACCGGACAGCGGTTGCCGATCCATTTGCCCGTACAGTTGAGAATCGGAGCCAAGAAGTTGGGTAAACACCGTATAATTTGCGGACACGGGTTGTCTGGAGGCCCAGTAAAGTGACACGGTTATCTGCCTTTCCGACTTAAGATTATTTGTGTCCAACTCGTAGCCAAACAAGTAGATAGAATCATCCAGCAGATATTCTACCCGCTTAATTGCAGGCGAAGCGTTTAAGCGGCGAAATACACACCATTGACACGGCACTTCCGGCCCGGCAAATCCCCAGGCCCAATCCGTTGGGAAGGTATCAATGTTCAGCCGGCCATCTTCCAAGCGGGAGATACCCCATTTAGCCGCGTTGTCGCTTCCCATCCGGTCTACCATCTGACCGTCAACTACCACGTAGGTGATTTCAGCGGCATCCATCATTATTTCCAGCTCATCAATAGTTCTTGCCTGGGCTACCGGGGTACGCAGAAAATTCGTTTGACCGGAGAATCGCCACACAGGTAGGTTATGGGTTGGCCCAAACATTACGGTAACAGGATCATCATGGCCTGCCTCTACCCAGCGCAGCGCCTGCGCGGTGTACGTATTAAATTCGGCATCGGCTGTAAATGGACTGGCCCGGGAATCTTTTGCCAAAAGGTATCCGGTAACCAGAAACCAGCCAAGCGGTTGCAAAAGCAGAAGCAAGCCGGCAATTCCCACCGTGATTTTTCCCCATTGGGGGATTTGAGGAGTGCTGAATACTGTCTTGAGCAAACTAACCACTGCGGCTGACAGCAATAAAAACAACATGGGAGCCAGCGGTAAAATAAAGCGAATGGGAAAGGGGGAAATGGCAATGTACCAGCCGAATAGCAGGTAAAAAACAATCACCAGCACCGCCGTAAACAGCAAGCTTTCGCGGTTGCGTTTAATGAGCGGGATCAGGGATCGTCGGAATATCAGCAGTCCTGCCAGCACCAAAACGACGATCAGATCCACCCCGCCGATCTGAAAGAATTCATCAAACCTCAGGCTGCGTGTGGGCCACAGTAATCTGGCAAAGTAATAACGCATCAGCAGCAGCCCCTCGTTGAGCCGCTCCCAACTCTCGGCCAGAGATTTTTCCTGCAAATAGCTTGAAAATGTGGGCAATATGGAAGAGTCGGCGACATATTTTTCTCTGGCGCTGTCCATCCACATCACGTTATTAATGGCCGAGTTAAATATCGGCGAGCCAAATGCCACCCAATTGAAAACCCACAACGGCAGCGATACCAGACAAAATGCGCCAACAAAGCCCCAGAACACCCGCTTGAACCATATTTTATAGCCAAGGAGCAGAGTTGCGGTCATAGCAAAACAGACAACAATCAGGGGGCCGGTGCCTTTGGCCAGATAAGTCATCCCGGCCAATCCCCCGGCCATTATCCAGTATCGCCATTTTTCCGGGGCCTGAAGTGCCCGCACCATGGCAAACCATGCCAGCAGCGTAAATAAAATAAGTAGCGACTCGGCCAACGCAAAAGTGCTGTGTAGAATATATTCGATATTGATGCTGAGGAGATAAGCCGCCAGTACCCCGGAAGCCCGATTAAACAGGCGACTACCTATAAAATACAGCGCCCAAATGGTTGCCAATCCAACGGCAAAGTTAAACATCTTTGCCCAGGTAAAGTAAGACCACTGTCGGTGGGCAAACGTAGAAAGTACAACCGGGTACAGCGGATTACGCTTGCCATCCGTGATTATGCCGCGCTCCCGCACGTCCAGCCCTAACTGCAAATAGGCTCCCTGGTCACCGTCGGCCGAGTTTGAATTCCGCAAAATTCGATTCCAGCCGGCTATCAAATATCGGGCTGTTATCAACACCATTACGGCAAGCAAAATAAAATTAATTGTCGCTTTGATATTCATCTGATGTCTGATTGTTATGTAAATTGTGCAGGTGAAGGATGAAGCGTATTATATATTGGTAGATAGCAGATTTCAAATTCCTTGTCGGCGCTCAGGTAAATCCGGTTTCCCTCTTCCCTCCAGGCAACTTGATCCCCCCTGTTACCCTTCGATTTAGCTTTACCCGCACCATCAAATTCTTTGCCAACCCCGTTTTCTGTGATATACTCGGTCGCTTGGAGTCAAATTTATGAAGCTACTGACAAGAATAATGTTACTGTTTTTTGCGATGATTCTGTTGGCGCCGTCGCCAATATCCGCGCAGGAGCCGCCGCCGGTGCTGGCCTTTTATTACGCCTGGTTCGACCAAAACACCTGGGAATCCGGCCAGTCGGTCGACCTGCCCGCCGGGCGGTACAACTCTGCCGACCCGGCCACTATCGAGCGTCAGGTGGCCCAGGCCAGGGGCGCGGGTATTGATGCCCTGGTGCAAAGCTGGTACGGCCCGCAGGTGGAGAACAACCAGACCGAAACCAATTTTCGCATTTTGCTGGATAAAACGCAGGCGCAGGGCATGCAGGCCGGCATTAATTTTGAAACCACCAGCCCCTTCCTGGCCGATTCCGGGGCGGTGAGTAACGCCCTGTCTACGCTCATTACCACCCACGCCCGGCATCCCGCCTATCTGCGTTTTCAGGGCAAGCCGGTTATCTTTTTTTGGCGGCAGCAGCGATTTTCGGTTGAAGAGTGGGCCGCTATCCGCAATCAGATTGACCCCGACCACAACACCATCTGGATTGCCGAAGGGGTAGACATCAGCTACCAATCGGTGTTTGATGGGCATCACCTGTACAGCATTGCCTGGGCCGCCTCGCCGGCCGGGCAGCTTGCCAAGTGGGGGGACCGGGTGCGGGCCTACGAAAGCGAGAACGGCGTTGAGCGCCTGTGGGTGGCCACCGCCATGCCCGGCTACAACGACACCAATTTGCCCCGGGCCGATGCTTTTGCCGTGGCCCGTCGCAACGGCGATTATTACCGCGAAACGTGGCAGGGCGCGGTTGCCAGCCAACCCGATATGATTATCATCACCAGCTTCAACGAGTGGCCGGAAGGCACCCACATCGAACCCAGCCAAAGCTACGGGAATTTGTATCTGGATGTTACCCGCGAACTGGCCACAAATTTAAAGGGAAGCCTGCCCCCCGCAGTTATTCCGGCGGCTCAGGAGTTGCCCCCCGAAGAATCAGCAGCGGATGAGCTGGCCGTGCCGCCGGCCCAACCCGATGGCCCCTACTTTGAAACCACCGGCGTGACCAACGTGCGCGGCGGGCCATCAACCGCGGTGGATGCGGTGGGGAAATTGCCCGCCGGCCGGCAAATCCCTGTAATTGGCAAGCTGGAATTGGAGGCGTGGTGGCAGATTGAGTTTGCCGAAGGCCCCGACGGCAAAGCGTGGGTCGCCGCCGAAGCGGTTGATTTCTTTGGTGATGCCGCCACCGTGCCGGTGGTCGAAGCGCCGCCTGTGCCCAAAAACACGCCAATTGCGGAGCAAGCGGATGAGGCTGCCCCTGAAACAGGTGAATTGCCGGAAGCGACAGCCACCCCCGTTGAAAACCCTCCCACAGTGACCGTGCCCGATGGCGGGGTTAATGTGCGCAGCGGCCCCGGCCTGGATTTTGAGCTGGTAGGCCGGCTTACTGCCGGTGAAAGTTTGCCCGTTACCTCTAAAGACGAATCGGGAAGCTGGTGGCAGGTTGAATTTAAAGAGGGTGAAAATGGATTGGCCTGGGTGGCGATGGCCGTGGTCGATTTTAGCGGTGATGCGGATTCCGTTCCGGTAGCCGTCGGGATTGCCAGCGTTGGCCCCACCCTGACTCCCACCAGCTCGCCCACCCCGGAGCCGGTCATTGCCGGTTCGGTTGAGGGGCTGGACGCCATCAACGTTCGCGCCGAACCCTCGACCGGGGGCGAGGTGATTGGCGGCTTCTACCTGGGCGAAAAAGCCGATGTGCTGTCTGTGAGCCGGGATGGCGAGTGGTGGCAGATTGATTTTGCCGGCGCACCCGGCCGGCAGGCGTGGGTGGCCGCAGAATTTGTTAGATTTAGTGGCGACAAAGAGCAAGTGCCTGTGTTCGGCGTACCGACTGCTACCCCCACTTCGGCAGCGACCAACACCCCCATCCCAACCAGCACGCCGGAAGCGGAAGCGGCCGAAATCCCGGTGGAACAGCCTACCCTGGCCCCCACCGCCACCTCCATTTATGATGCGACCTCGGCGGCAATGCTGGCCGAAGTTGGCACGCCCGACCCCTCGCTGGAGGGCGGGGCGTCCGCGCTTTCCCCGTTTGGCTGGAGCGACATCCCATGGGGGATTTTGGCCATTCTGGTCATCGCCGGATTTCTGTGGTACCAGTTTATTTACCGGCGCGGTCGTCGTCGCCGGTAAGGTTTGGCTGTTGCGGCGGCGGATTCATCCACAAACCAGTGCAACTGCCCGCGGGGGTGAGCCGGCTGCACCAATTGAGCCGGAAGTGGCGTGGTGGAATCAATTTGCCCCAGCACTTGCGGTAGCAGTTCAGCTTTTCCGGCTCCGGCAACAATAAAGGCGACCTGGCGGGCGTTGTTGAGCACCGGCAGGGTGAGGGTGATACGTTCCGGCGGCGGCTTGGGCGAATTGAAAATGGCGGCTACCCACCGGTCTTGTTCGTTGAGCAGGGGATGGTTGGGAAAGAGGGAAGCGGTATGTCCGTCGGGGCCCATGCCCAGCAGAATCACATCAAATTGGGGGAATTGGCCTGCTTCAACCGGAAATATTTGCCGCAAGGTATCTTCGTAGGCGGTTGCGGCGGCTGCCGGACTCAACGCGGCGTCAATGGGGTAAATTTGCTGAGCGGGGATGCTGACGTGTTCGAATAAATGCTCGCGGGCCAGCCGGTAGTTGCTGTCGGGGTGGTCCAGCGGCACGCAGCGCTCATCGGCAAAAAACAGGTGCCACTTCGACCAATCGATGTGCGATTTCAGCGGCTCGGCAGCCAGCGCCGGGCTGATGAGTTTGGGCAGCGAACCGCCGGAAATAGCCAGGGTAAATTGACCCCGCTCGCTTACTGCCTGCGCGGATAATTGCGCCACAAGCTTGGCGGCGGCGTTACCCGCTTGCTGCGGTGTGGGATGGATATGCAATTGCATCTTAGCATTCTCCGCAGGCGTGGTACCATTCCCGGCCATCGGCTTGAATGAATTCGTGGGATTTACCGGGACCCCAGGTGCCCGATTCGTAAAAAGCCAGTACCGGCGCGTATTTGCCGGTCCACCCTTTTAAAATAGGGTCGATCAGACTCCAGGCCAGTTCGATTTCGTCGCTGCGGGTAAAGAGGGCGGCATCGCCGTGCAAGGCATCCAGAATGAGCCGCTCGTAGGCGTCGGGCAGGGTGTTTTTGCCAAAATCCTGCTCGTACAAAAAGGTCATATCCACAGAGCGGGTGCGCATGCCGGCCCCGGGTATTTTAGTTTCAAAGCGCAGGTTCATGCCCTCGTTGGGTTGCAGGCAGAGGCCCAGCGTGTTGGGGGGCAACTGCTCGCCGGGCGGCAGGGGAAACATCAGGTGGGGTACGTGTCGAAATTGAATGGAGATTTCCGTGACTTTGTCGGCCAATGCTTTGCCCGAACGCAGGTAGAAAGGCACGTTTCGCCAGCGCCAGTTGTTGATGAACAGTTTGAGGGCGGCAAAGGTGGGGGTTTCGGTGCCGGACGCTACCCCGGGTTCGTCCCGATAAGTGCGATATTGCGCCCTGACCGTATAATCGTGTACTTCCTCGGGTTGAATGGGCTGGATGGCTTTGAGCACTTTCACCTTTTCATCACGCAGACTGACGGCATTGAACTCGGCGGGCGGCTCCATAGCGACCAGGGTGAGCAACTGCAAAATATGGTTTTGGAACATATCCCGCATGACGCCGGCGGTATCGTAATAGCCGGCCCGGCTGCCCAACCCCACTTCTTCTGATACGGTTATCTGCACGTGGTCAATGTAGTTGCGATTCCAGAGGGGTTCGAATATGGCGTTGGCAAAGCGGAAAACCAGCAGATTTTGCACCGTTTCTTTACCCAGATAATGGTCAATGCGATATACTTGCTTTTCCAGAAAAACGTTGTGTACCTTTTTATTCAGCTCGGTGGCGGAAGGAAGGTCGTGCCCAAAGGGTTTCTCGATGATAATCCGCCGCCACAGGTTTTCTGTTTGTTGAGCCAACCCCGCCTTTCCTAACTGTTCAGCAATAATTGGGTAGAGCATGGGCGGCGTGGATAAATAGAATAATATATTGCAGGCCCCCCCAATTTGGGTATCAATTTTTTTAAGCAGTTTGCTCAGGCTTTTGTAGGTTTGAGGATCATCGTAGTTGCCCCGGTGATAAAAAAGATTGCTGGCAAAATCTGACCATTTGTGACAGCTATCCGGTTTGATACGGGAAAATTTTTCTACGCCGTTCTTTATCCTTTCTCTGAACCCGTCGTCGTCCATCTGGCTGCGGGCCACGCCAACCACGCTGAATTGTTCTGACAGCAACCCCTCGCAGGTGAGACTGAACAGCGACGGCATCAACTTGCGATGCGTTAAATCGCCCGAGGCCCCGAAAATTACGACCACACAGGGATCGGGCATTTTGCGAATTTCATCTTTGTGTGTTGCTGTGATAGTTGAGTTATTGTTCATGGCTTCCCCAGATAAATTTTGCAAGTCAGGCAGATTTCACCCGGCATGTTAATAAATTGCAGCATTATTTTGCAGTGAACAGAAAATTTGTCTTAAAGGGCGGGTAAGGATACTTCATAGTTGAATTGAAAGGCTGATTTTGGAATTGGTTAGTGTACACTTTCTATTTTAGCATTGAAAATTCACTATTGACAATTTGCAGTTCGGCCTTGACAATTGGATAGGGTCTTTAATTATTTTTAAGGCCATGCTATAGTTTTTCAAAATTGTTGTAATGGTCAGCAACAATTTGAACATTCTAAATATCAACGCAAAGACGCAAGGTTGCCAAGACACAGAAGAAGAAGTAGAAAAACTGGCTCTCTGGTAGTTTGCAGGATCGCTCTATAAAAAGCGTGTTATCTGCCACGGATTACACTAATTTCACTGATTTTTATTTTTTCGTGTTAATTCGTGCAATCCGTGGCAAATTCTTTACTTTGACCCTGCAAAATCCTGTAGAGCCGAAAAACTTTGCGTCTTTACGCCATGGCGTTAAAGCTGTTTGATATCTATTTGACCATTATAATTTTTCAAAATTGTTCATCAAATTAACCAAAAGGGGGGCATTGTGGACTTTAGAGACTTAACCATTGGTGTTGAAGAGGAGTATCAGATTGTTGATCCCGAAACGCGTGAACTGACATCCTTTGTTTCAGAAATTTTGAATCAGGGAGCCATTGTTTTCAGGGATCAGGTAAAGCCGGAATTTTTGCAATCTCAAGTTGAAACAGGCAGCCACATTTGCCGCAATATTAAAGAGGCGCGTCGTGAAATAACGCGGCTCAGAAGTTTGGTCAGTGAAATTGCGTACAAAAACAACCGCAAGATTGTGGCGGCGGGAACCCATCCGTTTTCCCGGTGGGAGGATCAGATCATCACCGATAAAAATCGGTACAAGGCGCTGCTGGCCGATATGCAAATGATCGCTCAGCGCCTTTTGATTTTTGGAATGCATGTGCATATTGGTATCCCCAATAAAGAATTGCGCATAGACGTAATGAATCAGGCTACATATTTTATGCCCCACATTTTGGCTCTGTCAACCTCGTCACCGTTTTTTGGCGGACGATTTACCGGCTTAAAATCTTACCGCAGCGTGATATTTGAGGATTTGCCCCGAACCGGCCTGCCGGAGTATTTTGAATCAGACGAGGATTACAACCGGTATGTAAATACGTTGATCCACACCGGCTGTATTGAAGAACCCACAAAAATCTGGTGGGATATTCGGCCCCACCCCAAGTTCCCCACCCTGGAATTTAGAATGTGCGACTGCTCTACCAAAATTGATGAGGCAGTAGCCATTGCGGCGCTTATTCAAGCGTTGGTGGCCAAGCTCATTCAGCTTCGGGAGAAAAACCAGACCTGGCGGCATTATCGGCGGGGGCTTATTGCTGAAAACAAGTGGCGAGCCATAAAAGATGGGCTTGATGGCAAGTTGATTGATTTTGGGCTTCAGGAAGAGGTGCCGTACCGGTTCTTAATGGAAGAACTTTTGGAATTTTTGGACGATGTTTTTGACCCTCTGGGCCTGCGGGAAGATATTGAATACATCCGCACCATGTTGAGTGAAGGTAGCAGCGCCGACCGCCAGATTAGAGTGTACGAAGAAACAGAAAGTCTGGAAGCCGTTGTTGATTCGCTGGCCGAGGAAACGGTGGTGGGGTGTTAGCGCGTTAACAAAAACCAACGCCAAAATCGACAAGGTTCTGGATTACCTGTTTCACCTGCCTCCCCTTATCACCATTGTTTTGGTAGGGGGGCGCTCTTGTGGC
>CAYWSS010000091.1:0-11956 GCA_964460505.1 uncultured Caldilineaceae bacterium
AAGTTAAGTCCTCCCCCCTCCTGAGGGGGGAGTTAGAGGGGGGTAAGTAGTTACTCTGATTTTTAATTAAGGCCCTCCCCAAAAACCAATCGCACCCACAGGGCATTACAATAAATCGCAAACCGTAAACTGGCAATGCCGCAAAAGTCATCAGGTAAATAAAAGTGACCGGTATTTTTTTAAGTGCCGGTCACTTGTAACCTGCCGAGTTTTGCGGAACTGCGTAAATTGATATGGAATTTTTTTACCGTCGAACTGAAATATGCGTTGACCAGTCCATATTTACCATTTCATTTGATTGTAAATTGAGTTATGAATATGTTACAATGAATAAAATACAGAAGGCAAAATTACGGTAATACTGATGGCCGAAGGATTTTTGGGATTTGGGGTGGTCTGTCTTGTGGTTTTGCTTTGCTGCCTGGGCCTCTTGCTGCTATTTAGCCGTAAAGCGATGGCCAATGACGAATGTTACCGGTGCCATCATGCTATGGGCATTCAGTTTGATGAGTCGCTGGTTCGATCTCCCCCGGACAGCCCGTACGACATTTATCAACGATACCGCGTTTGCAAGCGTTGTGGGGCGCGATCACAGGTAAAAGAATTTTCGCGACCAAAGAAGGATAGGTAGTCTCTTCTCAATACCCAAAGGGCGCTATAGCAACCTGGGGTAAAGCTTGGGCCGGTCTCCTGACCGCGCCCGGTGGTGGCTCGGTCAGAGACCGGCCACAGCATCTCCCCCCAACCGAGAAGATACAATAAGTAACCATAAAGGAGTTGCGGTGATCAGCTTTGTGCTTTCTGAACGCAGTGTGATTTTGATTGTAGTAGAGCCTTCTAACACGCAAAACCTGCTGCTGGATTATTTAAAGGGGTCCGGCTTTAAAGTTTTGGTGGCCACTGACGGCAAAAACGCGCTGGAAGTGGTGCAGAAGACGCCCCCGGATATTATCTTGCTGGATGTCGTATTGCCGGGTATCGACGGCTTTGAAACGTGCCGGCGCTTAAAGGCCAACAGCCGCACCCGGGATATTCCGGTAATTTTTATTGCTTCTCAAACCAACACCGTTGATAAAGTACGGGGATTTGTTTTGGGCGCGGTTGATTACATCAGTAAGCCGCTCCACTCCGAAGAAGTGCTGGCCCGGCTTAAAACGCACCTCACCCTGCAAAAATTGCAAAATGATCTGGAAGCGCGAAACGCGCGCCTGCACGATGAAATTGCCGAGCGTGAAAAATTAATAGAAGAGCTGGATGCTTTTGCCCACACGGTAGCCCACGATCTGAAAAATCCACTGGGGGTGACTATCACCCAGGCTCAATTTTTGCGCAAATTTCACGCCAGAATGCCTATGGAAGAGTTTGAAGACAATCTGGATTTAATTGTCAGGAACGGGCACAAAATGAACAACATCATCTACGAACTGCTGCTGCTTTCCAGCGTGCGGGTAGAAGATGTGGATCTGGAGCCATTGGATATGGCCACCATTGTGTCTGAAGCCGTGAATCGTTTGAGTTTTTTGATTGAAGAGAATGACGCTGAAATGTTTATTCCGGTGCCGCCCAAGTGGCCGGTGGTTACAGGTTATGGGCCGTGGGTTGAAGAAGTGTGGATCAACTATATCAGCAACGCCATTAAATATGGGGGGCCGTCGCCTTGTGTAGCTTTAGGCGCCATTGAGCAGGAAAACGGAATGGTTCAGTTTTGGGTTAAAGATAGTGGGCAAGGGCTTGCCCAACGCGATCAAGACAAACTTTTTTTTCCGTTTTACCGGCTCAATCAGGTTCGGGTAGAAGGCCACGGTCTGGGGCTGTCAATTGTACGCCGCATTATGAACAAGTTGAGCGGCAGCGTCAGCGTCAGCAGCAAAATTGGCGAAGGCAGCGTCTTTAGCTTTTATTTGCCGTTGGCCTGATTTTAACGCAAAGCGGCCTCCTCTTGCAGGGCCTGGTGCGCCGGTACATTATTTAGAAATGCTTGCCGGGTTTTTTCGTCCGGCAGTAAGCCGGCGCGCGAACTTAGTAGCCGGCGGGCCTCGGTCAGCAGCGCCGGGGCACGCGTATCGCTGTGGGCTTGCAGGACCCGGTAGCAGGTCAGGTAGATCCGAAAGTGCTCATCGGCCCCGTCCAGCGAGTTTTTAGCGATGTATGGCCGCACCGTCTCGATATGGGCCAGGGCCTCGCCCAACTTTCCCTGTTGCAAAACCACTTCAGCCTGGCCGGCTGTGGCTTCCGTAGCCAACGACATTTGCCCTAACGATATCCAGCCGGTCCGTGAACGGGCAAAGGCGTCGGCGGCGGCCGGCAACCGGTCCATATCCAGCAACACCTACCCCAGGTGCAGCCAGGCATAAGCCTCCGGATCAAGCAGGTGATGTTCCAGCCCCAGCCGCAAGGCTTCACGGCCATAAGCCTCGGACGTTTCCAACCGGCCCAACTTGCGATTGACCGCGCATAAATTATGCAGGGCATGGCTCTCTTGAAACGGATCATCAATCTGCCGGGAAATCTGGCGCGAGCGGTGGTGATGGTCCAGCGCCGCTTTGTATTTACCCAGAGCTGCCAACACAAACCCAAGCGCGTTTTCGATACGCGCTTCCAGAGCGCGATCGCCCGTTGCCTGAATCAGGTGTAGCGCTTCCTGAAGATAGGTCCGCCCCACAACATATTTATAGCGTTCAAGATGGGTTACCCCCAGGTACAGCAGAACGGCTTGCTCCTGAGTCCGGTTGCCTAATTTGCGATGGACTTGCAGAGCTTCCTCCAGATAGAGATCACCCTGCGCTCGGTCGCCCAGATCGGTTACAACGTTACCCAGGTGACGCAAAACTTCGCCCTCCAGAACCACCAGATCGGCAACATCCCGGTGCAAGCCGGCCAGTTGAATAACCGCTTCTGCCCGCTCAATGGCCTGCCTTAATTTGCTTTGCCGGATCAACATCTCGATCAGTTCGGTTAACCGGTGCCGGCGAAGTTGCAGGGTATTGGGATCATCCGCTTTGTCAGCTTCCAGACAGCGGAGGGTTTGTTCAAACAGGCGCTCGCCTTCTGCGCTCAAACCGCTGGTCAGGTAGAAACGGGCCAGGCCGGCCAGACAATCACCGCTTAGGTTTGCATTTTGAGCCAAAATAATAAAATGTCAGCGATTTTAATTCTGTCATTCCGGCGATTCTGTTCTAAACCAGGCTGCAATAAGAGCAGAATTGGCGCGCAAAGCGCGATAGAATTTTGATAGCGAAAATTGTAAGCTGTCTTTTGCTTCATTTTGGCCAAATGAAACGATGCCCATTTTGACGCCCTGTTAATTTGACAGCAGCCTGATTTGACAAAGAGAAAAAACGCAGTTCTGCAAAACTTGGCAGGTTACAAGTGACCGGCACTAAAAGTGCCGGTCACTTTAATTTACCTGATAATTTTTGCGGTATTGCGAAAAAACAATTGCGAATTTTACGAATAGGCGAATTTTACGAACTTTTTTGAAGGATTAGCATCATTCGCCTATTCGCGTTATTTGCAATTTGAGTTAAACAGATGGTAAATTAAAGGGGTGTCCGTTAGCAATATTTCCTGAAGGCAGCGTGATGGAGAACAGCCGTGAGTGAATATCAATATTACGAATTTCAGGTCGTGGATCAACCTTTGACTATCGAAGATCAGGCGGCCCTGCGCCAGATTTCCAGCCGGGTTGAGCCGACACGCAGCCGGGCCATCTTTATTTACAACTACCGCGATTTTCCCCGCGATGAAAAACAGGTATTGCTGCAATATTTTGATGCTATGCTGTACATGTCAAATTGGGGCAGTAGGCGGCTCTTGTTTCGATTTCCCCGGCAGGTCATTCATCTGGAGGCGATGCAACCCTACTGCATCGACGATTGCGTTGAGGTAACACAGGTTGGAAATTACGCAGTGCTGGATATTTTCCTGCGTGACGCCGACGGGGGCGGTTACTGGATAGAAGGGGAAGGCTGGCTCGATTCGCTGGTGCGGCTGCGGGAGGATATTTTAAATCAGGATTATTGCGCCCTGTATCTGGCCTGGCTCAAATGTGTGGTCAACGAGTATTTTCTGGAAACGGTGCTGGAACCCCCCCTGCCGCCCGGCCTGAGGCAACTATCGCCGCCTCTGCGGGATTTTATCGATTTGTTTGAAATTGATGAGTTTCTGGTTGACGCGGCAGCCAAACCCAGCGCCTCTCTGGCCTCGGCGCGGGAAGGGCGATTGCGGCAGGCCATCCCCCGGCTGGCGGCAGAGGAGCGGGATGATTTTTTGCGGCGCTTATCCAAAGGAGAAGCCAACCTCTCCGCCAAATTTAACCGGCGATTGCACGAACTGATTGGGGAGCCGCAGCCGCAGCCGCAGCCCAAACCATCACAGCGAACGCTGGGTCAACTCTTTGCTGCCGCCGAAGCAGAGCGCAAACGTGAGGCGCAGCGTCAGGCCGCTGAAGTGGAAGCAAAACGGATGCAGGCTCTGCTGGCTCTGGCCCGGCGGGAACCCCGGGCCTGGCGTGACGTGGATAATTTGATTCAGCAGGGTAAAGCCCAGACCTATCAGGAAGCGGTGCAGCTTTTGCTTCAACTTCGGGAGTTGGCCCGATACCAGCAAGCGGAAATTGTCTTTGAGTCACACATCAACCAGATTTGTGAACAATACAGCCGCCGTTCCAGTTTGATGAAGTGCTTGCGGACTGCCGGTTTGATCAATAATTGCTAACCCTCATCTGGCAGCCACACTCCCCCTGCAACCCTGCAAGCCTATATAGCATTCCAGAAAAGTTTTCGCCCAACGATTTACGTATTGCGTCTTGCGTCTTGCGTAAAGAAGGGGCTAATATGCAAGACGCAAACGCACCCTATATTTTGTGCAGCGGCAGCCTCCCCTCTCTATATTTAGGGGGTATTTTAAAAAATTCCAGACATTGAACAAATTGACAACAATCAGGGCGCTGTGGTATAGTTAGCGGCGTGTGAAATTTGGGACAGATGTTTCTGAATTGCGCAAAATAATCCCCCAGTAATTGGAAAATATGCAACAGCCAGTCCAATGATTGGACAGGAGGAAGAATGTCAATATGACAGTAGAGTCACCCCTTAAACCGGCAGAAGATGCAAGTGTTCCCCAGGAATTACAACAAAATGTACTTTTAAGTAAATTGGACGCAATTTACAATTGGGGGCGGGCCTACTCTTTGTGGCCTATGACGTTTGGCCTGGCCTGCTGCGCCATAGAAATGATTGCCACCGGCGCCAGCCGTTACGACCAGGATCGTTTTGGCGCATCACTTTTCAGGGCTACCCCTCGCCAGTCTGATTTGATGATTGTGTCCGGCACCGTAACTAAAAAAATGGTGCCCCAAATTGTGCGGCTGTTCAACCAGATGCCGGAACCCAAATACGTCATCAGCATGGGGGCTTGCGCCAGCGGCGGTGGCCCGTTTAAAGAAGGCTACAATGTGGTGTCCGGCATCGATAAATTTATTCCGGTCGATGTCTATGTTCCGGGTTGCCCCCCTACCCCGCAGGCGCTGCTGAACGGAATTATCACCCTTCAGGAAAAAATCAAAAAACAGTCGATTTCCACTGTGCCGTGGTATCGCTCTGATGATCCCAGAGAGGCCATTCCGGTGCCAATTCTGGGGCCGGACATGATCGACCCACGTGAAATTCCGCTGATTAAGGCAGAACTGGAAAAAGCGCGGAACCTGGCCGAACAACCTGTGGCAGAAGATGTTACGCCAAAAGCAAAACCCAAACGCCCCCCCAAACCACCCAAGGTGCCAACCTGGGATAGTACCCCTACCGAAGAAGCAACGGCCCTGGCCCTGGCCATTAATGAGGCGCTTGAGGTGGAGGCCGCAACACCGGAAGCCGGCCCGCTGATTGTGGCTCGGGAGCATCTGGTGGCATTTGGCAAACATGTTCGCGATGAGTTGCATTATGAATTGCTGAGCAACGTGACCGGCGTGGATTATCTGGGGCGTGAGGGCGATAGATTTGAGGTGGTATACCACGCCTACAGCATAAGTGAACCGGAAAAACCGGTTTTGGTTTTTAAGGCCCGCACCCCGGAAGATGATCCTGTTCTGCCGTCGTTATATGATTTGTGGACGACTTGTTACCTGCAAGAACGCGAAATTTACGACCTGTACGGCATCACCTTTACCGGCCACCCCAATATGAAACGTATTCTGCTGTGGGATGATTTTTACGGCCATCCCATGCGCAAGGATTACGAAGAAGCTTATTACGAAACCTACACTAAACCGTATCCCAGCCGCTGGCCGGGCGGGTATCACCAGCGGCTGGAAGAGCATAACGCCTTTGGTAAAAATGTGGTGTATCCCAAAGATTGGGACATTGATAACTGGAAACCTGACCAAACCGAAGATTATCTGGATCACGTCATTGAATCGCGGGATGTGCATCTTGATACTGATTTTGATACCGAGCGAATTGTAATTAATATGGGGCCGCAGCACCCCAGTACGCACGGCGTGTTCCGCATGGTGGTTGCTCTGGAAGGGGAAACCGTGGTCGATCTGGAGCCGGTGCTGGGCTATCTGCATCGCAACCACGAAAAAATTGGTGAGCGAAATAGCTGGGTCATGAATATGCCCTTTACCGACCGGCTGGATTACTTCAACTCGATGCAGAACAATTTTGGCTACGCTCTGGCTGTAGAAAAACTGGCCGGCATAAAGGTTCCGGAACGGGCCGAATATATTCGGGTGATGATGGCAGAGATCAACCGGGTCTTTAGCCATATGTCGTTGCTGGGCTTTTTAATGAACGATCTGGGCGCGTTGGGAACCCCGCTGCTGTATGCGCTGGAAGGCCGGGAGCGGGCCATTGACCTGTTTGAAGAAGTTAGCGGCTCCCGGATGATGTGCAACTATATGCGTTTTGGCGGTGTGGCCTACGACGTCACCGACGACTGGTTGAAACGGGCCAGAGTGGCCACCGATACCATGCAAAGGGGGCTGGACGAGCTGGATGGGCTGATGACCGAGAACGAGATTGTGTTATCCCGCACGCGAGGCATTGGGGCCGTGCCGGCAGAGGTTTTAATTAACCACGGAGTCACCGGCCCCATGTTGCGTGCGGCCGGGGTAAAATACGACATTCGCCGGGTGGAACCGTACAGCATTTATGATCGCTTTGATTTTGAGGTGCCCACGCTGCCCGATGGTGATCTCTTTAGCCGCTTCTACCAGAGAAATCTTGAAGCCCGGCAAAGCCTCAAGATTTTGGATCAAGCCTTTGAGGGTATCAAAGACACCCAGCCCGGCGATATTCTGGGCGGCAAAAAGGGGTACATTTTTCGGGTTCCGGCCGGCGAGGCCTACGCTCGCACTGAACACTCCAAAGGCGAGTTGGGATTTTATATTGTCAGCAACAAATCAGATAACCCGTGGCGCTACCGGGTCCGCTCTCCTTCCTTTATTAACCTGAATGCACTGGCAGATATGTGCAAAGGCGGAAAGGTGGCAGATGCTATTGTTGCTCTGGGGGCAACTGATATTGTGTTAGGGGAGGTTGACCGCTAATGTTTGGATTAGGCATTCTTAAAGGATTAGGCATCACCTTAAAAAATTTCGTCAACACTTTTGTTGATGATATAAAATACTTTCCTGCCGGCAGTAAAACCAGCCGGGAAGCGTTTGCCCGCAGACAGGGGCCGGAAGGCGCGGGGTTGTTTACGGTTGAATACCCGGAAATGAAGCTGGCACCCCCCGAAAATTTTAGATTTGTTCCCATCTTAATTACCGACTACACCGTGCCCAGGGACAGCCCCGACTATGAACACGATCAATTTCTGGATTTGAGCCGCTGCACCGGTTGCGGGATTTGCTCTAAAGTGTGTCCACCGCAATGTATCTGGATTGTGCGCGCCACCGACCCCAAAACCGGCAAACCCGTTTCCAGGGCGGAGGAGTTTTACATTGATATTGACATTTGTATGAACTGCGGCTACTGCGCCGAATTCTGCCCCTTTGATTCCATCAAAATGGATCACAATTTTGAGTTGGCCGGCTATGACCGCACAGAAGCTCACATCCACGATATGGAAAAATTGCTCAAGCCGGTTACTCACTATGCTGCCATTCGACCCACATTTAACGCGGCGGAGGTGGCCGCCAGAGAGGCCGAAGCCGAAGAAAAACGGCGCAAAGAAGAATTGAAGAAACAAAAAGCCGCCGAGAAAGCCGCTGCCAAAGCAAAGGCTGCTGCTGAGAAAGCCGGCGGCGCAGAGAAACCTGCCGCACCCGCCAAAGCCAAACGTTCCCCCGAAGAGATCAAAGCCCAACGTGAGGCAATGATGGCCAGGCGGGCCGCCAAAGCCGCGGGTGAAGGAGATGCCGCAACCGCGGAAGCGCCGGCCAAACCGAAACGAACCAAGGAAGAAATTCAGGCCCAGCGTGAAGCGATGATGGCCAAACGAGCGGCCAAAGCTGCTGGCCAGGGTGGTACACCTGAGGAAAAACCGGCCCGGCCGGAAGCTGAAGCGGCGGTGGCTCCGGCCAAAACAGAAGCAGACGCAAAACCGGCTGAAGGCAAAAAGAGCCGGCCGGATGACCTGAAGAAAATTGAGGGGATTGGCCCAAAAATCTTCTCGACGTTGCAAGCTGCCGGCATATCAACCTTTGCTCAATTGGCGGCTACCGATGTCAGCCGTTTGCGGGAGCTTCTCAAAGAGGCCGGCATCCGTTTGGCACACCCTGATACCTGGCCGGAGCAGGCTCAACTGGCGGCCAATGGCAATTGGGATGCCCTGAAAAAGCTGCAAGACAAGCTGCATGGCGGAAAGCGCGTGTAGAGTTGCAGGTAGCAGGTAGCAGAGCCGCAAATTCGTGATTACGTAAATTTGTACGTCACGTAAATTTGCATCACAAACAACGTATGACATAAATGATTTTTTCCCATCAAAATGGAGAGAAAGTGCGTCATTTGAAATACGCACACCCAACGCCTTGACAGTACTTTGCAAATTTAACGTCAAGTGGCATAACTTGCCCTATTGTATGGATGGAAACCGTCTTAAGTTACGAGGAAGCAATGGGCCACTTGTCGGGATAAGCATAGGGTTGGTAATGTTGTGGGGGGGATGTGTCTGCGCTCTGGGGCATCTTGTAGTCGAAAGAAAGAACTGCATATCCGGGAACCAGGCCAGGACAAGGAGAGAGGGGCTGGTTCAGAGGAGGATGCAGTCCCAGGCCAGTCCGTGTTTCAGGAGAGGCTGGACGGAGAGAGTGAGAGAGTGCTTTCGCCAGTCAAGGATGCACCAGCTAGTATTGCTCGGCATAAGTCTTTCAGTAGTTTAGGAAACGTGACTTTGCTTTGTTGCCTACCAGATGTAGTGGTAGAGCAAGCACTTGCACTACATCTAGGTGATTCCAAAATCTGGAAACTACGGAAGAATTTCCGCCGAGCTGTACTAGTATTTGTCCTGCCGTAGCAGTTTCTACTGCCGTCATCTGCCTTTCCTCCGGAAACGGTTTGCCAAACTCTCTTGTGATGAACGACCAGGTTTGGAAGTCAGCCCACTTTCGCGTGGGGTGATGTTGGCCTACCCCGCAACCCCTCCCTGCTGTCTGGTTTCATAGAGTGCGTGTGAAACCCCGTTTCATAAATGGCTCCCCTTTTAGTATAATGGACCCCAAACCTGACCTTGAGCCGGCTATTGCCTTACGGCGTAAAGCAGCCGAGCCTAAACGTCAGTGGGTTGTATCCTGTTTTGGAACCCTTTGACTTTTATTAATAATGTTAAATCTGTCAGCCAATCGGCGGTAACTCTTTGATTTTTAATGAGTCCAGCCCCTTTGCGGGCACTACCATCTCTTTGTCCGGATTAGTAGCCATTCAGTTCCCGTTGCAATTATTCAATTTTGCGCCTTCATGAAACATGTGGCCCTCAAGTGCGCAACCGTTAGCTAATGGTTACTGAATAGTAACGTTGAGCACCGGCTCAAAGCGAACCCAGCTTTCTTCGGCCTGCCCACTGGTGCAGGCATCCTTGCGGGCAAAACAGATAGACAACTGAATGAAATGTTGTCCCGGACTGTTAAAGGAGAGTCCATCTTCGTGAGTAAAGGTCTGGCCCGAGCCGATGCTGCCCTCTGTCCAACTGGTCTGAAAATGGCCGGTGTCGGTCAACAGCCCCATAATGCCAAATAGAATTTGCTCGCCGGTAACGTTGGTTACTTCTATCCGGGTAAATATTTTTTCGCCTGCGGCGTAGCTGCTGCGTCCCTCCCGAAGCGTAAAATTAAGCCGCACGCTGCCTTCGCCGGCCACCTGGTCGAACATAATTTTAGTGAATTGCCCGCTCAACCGAACATCAAAACTCTGATCCAAAAACTGAATTACGTACGTCCCGGCCATTTGCGCGTAGGTTTCAAATCCACCGGTTCCGTACTCTGGTTTGTGGCCGCTGGTAATTCGCTCTACCCGGCCATCCGGTTTGGTGATGGTAATCTGCTCATTTTTCAGGCCGATGTCGCCCACCAGCAGCCCCATCCCGCGCCCCGTTTCCAGGGTGTAAATCCATTTTGGCTCTGCCGGCGGTTCCGGTTCAGGTGTGGGAACAGGCTCCGGCGTGGGTTCAGGTTGAGGCGTGGGTTCTGGCTTCGGTTGGGGGGCCGGTTTTGGTTTCGGCTGCGATTCCGGTTTCGGTTGGGCCGGCCGCACCGTGGCAGAATCACCGTTGCCGGCTACCGCGTCACCACCTTTACCGGGAATAACGCTGGGTGTGGGATTGGGCACGATATTGGGCAACTCTTCCATACTGACCGATTCCTGGTAGCTGTACAACCGGTCCATAATTGGGCCAAGATGCTCAAATGTGTCCCACTCAGCCTTGCCGGCCGCGCCGGTAACAAACAGGCAGGCTCCCATTACGTAATCATCGCGCATAAGTTCGCTGTTGTACCAGAGCAGGGTGTTCCAGTAATCGTTCACCGGAATGGGGGTGGGGACTGTACCGCCGGGAATATCTGCCGGAACGGTTAATTGATGCGCCCACGGGCCAATATCGTGCGAGGGGCCGCCCCACACGCCCTGGGTCATGCCGCATTCGGTAATGATTACGGTGTGTTTGTCGCCGTACCGTTGCCGGATGCCCTCGTTCATCACCCGCCGGTAGCGCAGGCAGCGCCACATGCCGTCGTTGCCGCGCCCCTGGCCCACCACCGGCACGCGATTGTGCAGCTCGGTGGGGCCGTTAACGCCAATCTTGTGCAGCCGGTCCAGAGTGGGCCAGTCGTATTCGTGAAAGCCCAGGTATTTGTAGAGCTCCAGCGTGCCGGGGTAGAGGTCGAGACACTGTTGCCCCCGGCCATTGCCCTGCCCAAAATTAAAGGCCACCGGCTCAAATCCGGCTGACAGCATTTTTTGACCAAACGCCACCTGATACTCCTCAAACAGTTTCTGGGTGTTTTCGTCAGTCCATTCAGGAAAAACCTCGTTCAGCGATTCCCACGCATCAAAAATTGGCTTGCCGTTAATGTGGTGGATATCCCGGTTTACCTCTTCCCGCAAAATACGCTCGGCCATCTCGATGCCGCGTTGGCGGGCCACTTGCGCCGTACTGCCACTCAACTGTCCAAAATCCTGGGGATGGACAAACAACCGGCCAATCAGAAACAGATCCGGAATTTCTGTTTTGATGCGTTTCATTACATCCACAGAGAAATCCAGCGTTTTAACGACTTTTGGTTTCAATCGAAAAACCTCGTTAAACGCATCTTGCCGGGGGCCGGTAATGTGAAACCCAAATTTGTGATTATAAAATGAGTCGAACTGGTGATACTTTTGATTGTACACGTGTCCCTCCAAAAATTATTGGCCAAAATTTAGTTGAGGTGCATAAAATCGCTGAGAGGAAAAAGGGGTATTTTAACATGAATTAAGCTAATGATAACATGAGCCTAAAGTGGAGTCAATGAAAAAGCGGC
>CAYWSS010000092.1:0-11886 GCA_964460505.1 uncultured Caldilineaceae bacterium
CTGTGGCCGGTCTCCGACCGAGCCACCTAAACGGGCGCGGTCAGGAGACCGGCCCAAGCGCGATTTTGACGGGTTCACAGAACTTGTACTCCCAAAGAACCGCAAGAGTTTATAGGCTCGGCAGATCCAATTTTTGCTTAGGTTGTAGGTCAAACTGTTAGTTTAACCCGAACAAACCAACAGTTTGCCGAAAGTACAATTTGGGTCTCCTGACGCCAGAAAGTATAGCGCAGGAAATTTTGATGAAAAAGTTGCGTTCCCACCTCTGTGGATGCCAATCGGTGCAATATCAAATTAGATTACTCGGCCGGCTTGGCGAAGATTGGTCAGACTGGTTTGACGGCATGGCCATTACCACCGAAGTTGACCCCACCGACCAGCCCATTACCGTGCTTACCGGCCCGGTTACGGACCAGGCCGCGCTGCACGGATTATTAACCAAAGTATATAACCTGGGATTACCCCTGATGGCGGTTTATCCCCTGGATTACCATCTTAACAGGCAGAGTTAAAAAGAAAAGGAGACGGATGATGAAACAGACATTATCTACGCTACTGCTAATTACCATTTTGGCAGCCGCATTGCTGGCCGGCAGCGCCTGCAACCCGGCTGCCGAAGACGCCGCCGCCGCCCCGCCCGCCGGCGGCGTGGCTGAAGCTGCCGGCGTCATCAAAAACAAGGTGCCGGTCGCTGTGGCCCCGGTTGAAACCGGCAATATCGCCTTGCTGCTCAATTATGCCGGCAACCTGCAAGCAGAAAAAGATGTACGAGTTGTGCCTCAGGCCGGCGGAAAAATTAAAAAAGTGCTGGTTGAAGTTGGCGACCAGGTTCAAAAAGGCGACCCCATAGCCATTATCGAAGACGATGTTTACAGAACCCAGCTCAAACAGGCCCAGGCAGCTGTAAAATCGGCTCGCTTAAATCTGGAAAAAATGGAAATGGGCACCCGCGCCGAAGAAATCGCCGCCGCCCGTTCCTCTTTGGCGCTGGCCCGGGCCCAACTGGCCGATGTTGAATACATTGACAACAACGAGCGCACCAGCGCCGCCGCGGCCCTGGCCAATGCTCAGGCCGCCCTGCGCCGGGCGCAATCGGAATACGACAAAGTGGCCTGGGCCGGCAATGTCGGCCAGTTACCGCAGGGGTTGCAACTGGAACAAGCCACCACCGCTTACGAGCAATCGCTGGCGGCCTACAACCTGCAAACCAATCCCGGCGACTCGCAGCTTGCCCCCCTGGAATCACAGGTCGTGCAAGCTGAATTGGGCCTGGCCTTAAAAGAAGAGCCCTTTCGCCCGATTGATTTTGACATTGCCCGAACCAATGTTGAACAGGCAGAGGCCGGCCTGGAAGCCGCCGGCTTGCAGCTTGAACACACCACCATCAAAGCGCCCTTTGCCGGCGTAGTGGCCGAACTGTACATTGACGAAGGTGATATGGTTGGCCAGGGAGCCGTTGCGCTGGTGGTATCAAACGAGACAGAAGTGACCGTGAGCGTGGAAGAAAGCCGGCTGGGGCAGGTGAAAAAAGGCCAGCATGTGGCCTTGCAGGTTTCCTCCTACCCCGGCGTCAATTTTCCGGCAATTGTAACCAACGTCTCGCCTATTGCCAACGCCAAAACTCATACTTTTAAGGTTACGGTTACCCCGCTGGATGAAAAAGGCTTGCTGCGCAGCGGCATGTTCGCCGATGTCACCCTGCTGGCCGAAGAAAAAGAAAATACCGTGCTGGCGCCTCAAACCTCTGTGATTACCGTCAACGAGCAGCCCACCGTGTACGTCATCAATAAAGAGGGTGTGACCGAACAACGCGCCGTGACCACCGGCCTGTCCAACAACGCCCAAATTGAAATTCTCTCCGGCGTAAAAACCGGCGAAAACGTGGTCATTGACGGCCACGTAAACCTGACCGATGGCTCGACCGTGGAAGTAGTACCCAACTTATAAGCATTAGCACCCTGTGGCTGCATTCATCCTTTATTCGTAAATCAAAAATTGGAAATTGAATTATGGAACTGACAAAACTATCCATTAACCGCCCCTTAACCATGATCATGATTATTATGACCATTGTGGTCATGGGCCGGCAAGGATACACCCGGCTGCAAGTAGACCGTATGCCCAGTGTTGATATCCCCTTTGTAACTGTAACCGTGGTTTATCCCGGCGCCTCGCCCGAAGACGTGGCAGATATGGTGCTGGAAGAAATTGAAGATGCCGTAGCCGGAGTTTCCGGCATTGATGAAATCTCATCAACCGCCAACGAGAACTTTGGCCTGGTGATTATCCAGTTTAACGAAGGCGTAGACGGCAACCAGGCCGCCATTGATATTTCCCGTAAGATTGACGCCATTCGGAGCCAACTGCCGGAAGATGCAGAAGACCCCACCATTATCAAAGCTGACTTTAACGCCACTTCTGTGATGCAGATTTTGGTCAGCGGGCAGCAAGGGCAGGATGTGTTGTATCGCATTGCCCAGGATGACCTGAAACCCCGCCTGCAAGCCGTAGAGGGCGTGGCCTCTGTGTCCGTATCCGGGGGCCGGGAGAGAGAAGTTCATGTTGAAACCGACCCCATCAAGTTGGCCGCATACGAACTTTCGCTGGGGGCTATTCAACAAGCCTTGCGCAGTGAAAACGCCAACGTGCCGGCCGGCTCCGTTGATTTTGGCAACCAGAAACACGCCATTCGCTCCATTGGCGAATTTACCGGCGTGGACGAAATCAAAGATATTATCGTGGCCGGCGGCCCCATCATAAACCAGGCCTCCGGCAAAAATAACGATGGCCCGGTTTATCTGAAAGATGTGGCCCTGGTTTCAGAATCTTTTGCCAAACCCAAAACCGTGGTGCGCTACAACGGGCAGGAAGGCGTGTTAATTGACATCACCAAAACCAGCGATGCCAACGCCATCGAAGTCTCTGAAAATATCAAGAATGAGATGGGGCTGTTTGAAGAAGATTTGCCCGCCGGCGCATCGCTGGACATCATTACCGACACCAGCAATTACACCCGAGAATCGATTGCCGCCGTGCAGGAGGATTTGCTGCTGGCAATTCTCATTACCGGTTTGGTAATTCTGGTGTTCCTGCACTCGCCGGTAAGCAGTTTTATTGTAATGCTGTCGGTGCCAACCTCGCTGATTGCCACCTTTTTGGCCATGTGGGCCTTTGGCTTTACCCTGAATACAATGACCCTGATTGCCCTGACGCTGGTTATCGGTATTCTGGTGGACGACTCGATTGTGGTGCTGGAAAACGTTGAACGTCACATAAAAATGGGCAAAACCCCACGACAGGCCGCCATCGATGGCCGGGCCGAAATTGGGCCGGCCACCATTACCATTACGCTGGTGGTGGTGGTAGTTTTCCTGCCGGTGGCGCTGGTCTCCGGCATTATCGGGCAGTTCCTGTTTGAATACGGTATCACCATTTCTGTGGCCACGCTGGTTTCTTTGCTGGTCTCGTACACGTTGGCCCCGATGCTGGCGGCGCTGTGGCTGCACAATGAAAACGCCCCTAAAAAAGCGCCAACCGGTCTGGTTAAATGGGCAGGTTTTCTATTTAAACCGATTACCTGGACGTGGGCCCAGTTTGTGCGGGTATGGGAAGCCGGCTTTACGGCGCTGGCCAACATCTACGCCATGCTGCTGCGCTGGTCGTTAAAAAATATTGTTACCCAATTTGTAATTGTGGCTATTGCGGCGGCAGCGCTGTACGGCGGTATCCTGCTGGTTAGCAACGGTTTGATAGCCTCAGAAATGTTGCCGCAGGAGGATGACGGCGAAATCAAAATTGAAATCGAA
This sequence comes from uncultured Caldilineaceae bacterium, assembly GCA_964460505.1. Lineage (GTDB taxonomy): Bacteria > Chloroflexota > Anaerolineae > 4572-78 > J111 > J095. The sequence goes on from CAYWSS010000092.1 coordinate 3,807, forward strand.
AGGCCGGCCGGAACCAACCTGGCCGCCACCGACCGGGCCGCCAGCCGGGTTGAGCAGGCGATGGTTCAGCAAGTGCCGGAAGTAGCCAAAATTATCACCAACGTTGGCGGCACCGGTGGTGGTTTTGACCTGGGGGCAGGCAGCCCCAACAAATCCACCATTATTGCCGTGCTGGTTAATAAAGAAAGTCGCCAACGCAGCACCGTTGAAATTGTTGAAGCGCTGCGCCCGGCCTTGAAGAATGTGCCTTCGGCGGATATTGCCGTCAGCCTCAACGCTTCGATGGGCGGCGGTTCGGCTATTGAGTTTAAGCTGCTGGGGCCGGATTACGACACTCTCATCGATTTGTCCGAACAGGCCGCGGCCATTGCCGCCACCGTGCCCGGGGCGGTTGATGTGCGGGTTAACGGCGGCGACCGCCCGCCGGAAACGCGGGTGGTGCTTGACCGCCGGCGAACAAAGGATATGAAACAATCTCCGGCCCAGGTGGGCAGCACCCTGCGCGCAGCCATCAACGGCACCAAAGTTGGCGCGCTGGATACGCCGGCAACGGGCAAACTGGACATCGTGCTGCAAATGAATGAACAAACCCGGACAGACCCGCAAAAGCTGCTGGCGATGCCGGTTGGCTACGTTGACGGCGAAGTCGTGTACCTGAGCCAAATTGCCAATGTGGAAGACTCGCAAGCGCCGGGAACCATCACCCGCAGTAACCGCCAGCCGTCGATTACCATCCAACTGGGGGCAAGCGGGCGCGGAGCCGGCGACATTACCAACGACATTGAAGCGGCGCTGAATGCCCAGTTGAATATGCCTGCCGGGTACAAATTCCAGTTGGCCGGCCAAACCGAAATGCAGCGGGAATCATTTGCCGACCTGGGCTCGGCGCTGGTGCTCTCTATTTTGCTGATTTACATGTTGCTGGTGGCGCTGTACCAGAGTTTTATGCAGCCGCTGGCCATTATGTTTACCATGCCGATGGGGCTGGTCGGCGCGTTTCTGGGGCTGTGGCTAACCGGCAACTCGCTCAATATTATGTCGATACTGGGCATTATTATGCTGACCGGATTGGTAACCAAAAACGCCGTGCTGCTGATTGACTTTACCAACCAGCTTCGGGACGAAGGGTACGACATCAAGCACGCCCTGGTTGAATCGGGCCGCTTGCGGCTGCGCCCCATCCTGATGACGGTGCTTTCGCTGGTGCTGGCATTGCTGCCGCTACTGTTTAGCAACACCGCCGGCACCGAAATGCGAGCGCCCATCGCCGCCGTCATTGTTGGCGGGCTGAGTTTTTCAACATTGCTCACCTTTTTCCTGGTGCCGGTGGTCTACAACTTCTTCGAATGGCTTAGCGCTACCAGTACCTCTGTTGTTCGCCGCGCGCTGGGGCTGCAAAAGCGTACCGCCGCCGGCTCCGGCACGGACAAAGGTCAGCAAGGGCCAACCCCAGCACCACAAGCAGGTGCTTAACATTGATAGGTGGGCGGGCTGTCGGGATTAAATATCTGGCAGCCTGCCCGCTTTCACAGAGATTAACAGGGGTACCTGAAAATGAATATCCAACCCTCTCAAACACAACCCCTGACTTTCATCGCCCAACGCGAAGTAAAATTGTTAACCCACTGCAAACTGAACCGGCGTCCAGTAGTTGGCTATGTAAAACGCCCCTTTACACTGTCCGGCCTGGAAGCCTGTTTCTGGTGGCACTGCCCGGCCGGCAACGATTGGCCTCTGAAAATGGTGGATATTTCAGCTTGTACATCAGACTGACATCCGGCTACTGACGTCTGACTACTGAATATACCACGTAAGTTGTATACCCCATCTATACCTTTTTAGCCCCTAAGATATTCCTTTAGTTGGATGCGCTCAACCCGATTAAATGCAATAATAAGGACACTTGCCGCAGGTCCAAGGGCAAGGTCAAGATCAACTGCAACATTAATGCCGGTAATACGTAATACCGTGTTAAAAACGGAGTTTTCTAAAATGAACTTTCAACTAACAAATTCTTCAATTCATCCCCAACTTATTGTGGCCCTGCTGGCGGCTGTGCTTGTTGCCGGGGCGTGGTCGTTGTCTACCCTGGCCGATGATGCGCTGCCGGACGACACAATCCAATTCTCTCAAGATTCACAGGTTAGTCGCCGGCCGCCGGCACTTTCTCTGGCCGCCCGGATTGACGGCACCATTCGCTACACCACCAACGGTTCCGCGCCCACCGCATCCGGCACAGTTTACCGGCAGCCCATCTCTATCAACAAATCGACCTCAATTAGGGCACAGCTATTTGATGACGCCGGAAAGCCGGTTGGCCCCGTTTACACAAAATCTTACATTGTGGCTGATTACGAGCCAACCCTCCCCGTCATTTCCATTGTCACCGATTGGGCGCATCTGTACGCCCTGCACGATTATCCGCTGGAACACAGCAACAACCCGGAACGGCCCATCACCCTGGAATACTTTACTCCCGACGGGCAGCGCCGGTTTGCTGTTGAAAATGGCGGCATCAAAATTTACGACGAAACATCGCAAATGCTGCGCAACAAAAAATCGTACAAATTGAGTTTTAGCAAGGCAGACAACCCCGAATACCCGCTGTTTGATATTGCGCAGGTGGCCCAATTTAATACCCTGATACTGCACGCCGGCTACAGCGACGGCCTCGCTTTTTCGGGCGACAGCCGCCACACACCCAACTTTGCCCTTGAAACCATTGGCGGCCAGGTAATGCGCAACCTGTACCGGAAAGCGGGGCAGCCCGCTGTTCACGGTAACTGGGTGTTGCTCTATCTCAACGGCCAATATTGGGGATTGTACAACCTGACCGGGCAGATTGACCGGGACTGCCCGCCGGAGATCGAAGCGGGGCAGCTTTTAAAAGAGCAGGTCCAAGCAGAAATTTTGACCCAGGCTGATATTGTACGGCCCTATATTCAAATGGAAGTTGAGCGCTGGGCGCCGCAGGTGAGCGTGGAACTGTTTAATCAGGATATTCAAAACATGCTCAAATTGGCAGACCAACAGGATGCAGAGGATTTAGTTTCTCTGAATTTTCTTCAGAAACAATCCTTGACAAGTTGTCAATAATATGACGTTGTGTGGTTGAACAATTTTTGCACCGAACACCTGCACTGACCCGCAATGGGTCCGGTACAAATATCCTTCATCCTTCATCATTTTTACAGGAGTTATCATTAACTGCGTTCACCACCAGAAATGAAAATTGCCCTCACCCCCGTCGCTGACGCAACTCCCCCTCTCCCAAATTGAGAGAGGGGGTTGGGGGGTGAGGGGTATTTACAGAGGAGTATCTCTTATGAAAAAAACAGGCTGGATTTTATCAGGATTATTGGTATTAACCGTGGGGTTAACCGCCTGCGGCACCTCGACTGAGACAAAAGAAACATTGCATCCCATTGATGCCGCTGCGTGGCCAACCCCGGTTGCACAAGAACCAACCCCACTGCCCACCCCCTTCCCCAAAATCAGCATGAAAGACGTGGCTCCGGTAACGGATAACGCTGCAATGGCAGCCATTGAAAATGAAGAAGCCGTTGAGCAGTCTACCGAATTTGCAATGATTGAAAACGTCGCGGACAAAACCCAAACCAAAGTGGCAGATGTGTCCGGTGTGCCGCAAACTGTTTCTCCCAAACCCGTTTCAACCGGCAGCGGCAGCCTGTCTGTAGCCGGACCGGCTCCGGCCACAAGCGGCACAATTACCATTTCTGCGGTCAACGTGCGGCAAGGCCCCAGCACCAATTACGGCAAACTGGGCTACCTGACCGAAGATACTCAGGTGGGCGTTCTGGCAATTAATCCTAAAAAAGATTGGGTGCTGGTGCAAAGCAATAACCTGACCGGCTGGATGTCTCTGGATTATCTGAAGTTGTCCGATGGTCTGTCAGGGGTGCCGGCAGTGTTGTCATCAACGCCGGACAACACGCCTTCCGGCAAAATTGCTTCGATTTTTGCAGCGGCAGGGGTTAGGAATCAGGAGTTAGGAATTAGGGCGCAAGGCTCGGGGGATAAGGATTATCAGCCGGTGGCGGTGAGTTATCAACAAGCCGCAGCCGGCGCGCCGAAGACTGTTTTGCCCCTTGTGCCGGTAGCGGCCACAACCCTGTCCGTCAACAAAACTGATGTGCGCCCCGGCCCCGGCCCCAGCTTTGAAGCCATCGGTGAATTAAGCGACCCGCTGGAAGCCATCACCATTTTGGGTGTGGACCCGGCCCGGCAGTGGGCGCTGGTTGCCCCCCAACATGGCCATTCGAAGGTGGGCTGGGTTTTGCTGGACGACCTGAATATTTTGGATAACGTTATCAGTACCGCGCCGGAAGTGTACACCGGCTGGACTAACAGCAACGCGCTCGCGCTGCGGGCCGGCCCCGGCATTTTTAATGACGAGGTGGGGCGTTTACCCATCAACAATATTGTGCGGGTGATGGGCTTGAACGAAGGGCGCAGTTGGGCGCTAATTCAACCCGTGCCCGGTGGCGGCGAAGGCTGGACTCAAATTCAGTATCTTACCTTTAGCAACAAAATCAGCAATATGCCCATCGCGCCGGCTCCGCCGCCCGTTGAAGCGCCGGAACCCATCAACCCGGCCCTGTCTGCGGCCTCGGCCAAAGAGGGAATGCTGGCTATTCAACTGGCCAGCGGCGGCCAAATTGTAACCCTCGCCGCCGACGGCAGCGGCTTAAAAACCGCCACCCACGGCATCGACCCCAGCCTGTCTCCCGATGGCGCGCAACTGGCCTTCACTCGCTGGGAAGGCGGCGAAGCGGGCAATGGTACGCTGTGGGTTAAAGATTTAGCCACCGGCAGTGAACAAGCGGTGCTGGGCTTTCTGAAACAGCCCAAAGGCGCAGAGTGGTCCCCCGACGGGTCGCAGATTGTGCTAAATTACCAGCACGGCGGCCGGTTAAACGAGAAAAATGTAACTGTGGATTTAACCAAACACAGCGGCCCAAATATTCCCTGGAACGCTTCGGATGTTAATGTAAGAGTTAAAAATGGCGTGCCGTTTCTGAAGTACACGCTACCCCCCGACCCGTACTGGGGCCTGCGGGTGGTCAATGTGGCCGATGGCAGTTACGAAGATATGGATGGCGGCACCTATGCGTTCCGTCCGGCGTGGGATACGTTGCAGGATTGGCGCATTGTATCTGACGGTGGTGCCGGTTTGGTGGAAACCGATGTGAACCGCAAGGATTTTCAGCAAAAAATTACCGGTAACCGGAGCGATAGCTCGCCGGTATTTTCGCCGGACGGCCAATATTTGGCGGTGGCTGCCGGTGGCGGCAACGGCTACGATATCTTCCGGCTTAACCGCGACGGCACCGCCCGACAAAAGCTGACCGACACCCCATTGTGGGTGGCCGTCACCCCGGATGGCGAAGGTCGCCGCTGGAACAACGTTTCCCCGGCCTGGTCGCCCGACGGCAGCCAGATTGCCTACCTCACCGACCGCACCGGCCGCTGGGAAGTGTGGGTCATGAATGTCGACGGCACCAACCCGCGCCCCATGTTCCCGAAAAAGGTCAACAGCCAGTTAAACATCAACTATAATTTTGTGGATGAACGGGTGATTAGCTGGCGGTAATCTCGAAACAATCGATTGGGTGTGTTTCAATCTGGTATAGAATAGACGGTTATACTGAGATTAGTTTGAAACCGGAACTTTTTAGAAAAATGAGGTGTCATGCCCGAATGTACCTGCGGTCGGGCATCCAGCGAAGCCTGCAAGTGTGGATTCCCGCTAAAAGCATGCGGGAATGACATCTCAAAAGTTCCGTTCTCATTCTGTTTTCAGTATAAGTTGTTTGGTTTCTGCAATTTTTTGCACCGCGAATCCAAACCAGGGACAGGGGGATGCAAAGCACCCCCCTGTTCCTTATAAAATCCTGGACAGCCCCGCCAAACAAATGTTCCTTGCAAAAATCATCTTTTAGAATTATAGTTACAGTGCTTCGCTTATTGGCTCAACAATTCCACAAGGAATGTAACATAATGTCTAAATTTATAGCTTTTGGTTGGTATGGTGGTAAATTCAGCCACCTTGATTGGTTACTGCCCCTGTTGCCCAAAACAAAACATTTTTGTGAACCATTTGCAGGTTCAGCAGCCGTCTTGATAAACCGCGAACCCTCTCCTGTTGAAACCTATAATGACTTGGATGGGGATGTTGCAAATTTTTTTCGCGTACTTCGTGAAAAAAAAGAACAACTTATTGAGAGTATCGGTTTAACTCCCTTTTCACGTGAGGAGTTTGAGAAAGCCATTTCAGAACCAACTGAGGAATTATCTGATTTAGAGAGAGCGAGACGTTTTTATATCAGGGCTCGGCAAGTGCGAACAGGACTTGCCCAAAGGGCCAGTTCGGGGCGATGGGCGCATTGCCGGTTAACCAGTCGAGCTGGAATGGCCGGAGCTGTATCAAGATGGCTGGGCAGCGTTGAAGCCTTACCGGAGATTGCTCAAAGGCTTCTAAGAGTGCAAATAGAACATGATACGGCCATCAACGTTATCAAAAGATACGATAGCAAAGAAACACTTTTTTATTGTGACCCCCCGTACCCTCATGGCTCACGTGGTGACAATAACGCTTACAAATATGAAATGACTGATGATGAACACCGAGAATTAGCTAAAGTTCTCCATACTGTGGAAGGAAAAGTTGCTTTATCAAGTTATCATTGCAATTTGATGGATGAACTTTATGGCAATTGGCAAGCAGTTGAAGGTCCAACAAAATTAGTTCACTCCGTTAAGCAACCCCGGACTGAGATTCTTTGGGTAAACTATGAAATCTCCAATTTGGACAAACACAAGAGCGGAAGTAAGACAGAATGGCAACCCCTTCAGAAATCCTTGATTTAGCTTATCGCAGAGCCGCAGAAAATATAAAAGCCTCGTTCATCGAAGATGCGTCTGTTACTGATGATGTTGAGTATGTTTGTCGGAATTTGCAGAATCGTGCTGGTGCCCGACTATTGATGGCCTGTTTACTGGCTAAAGTCCATCACCCGGCGGTTGATATCCGTAAACCATACACAGAAATAGAAGGTGATGACTCCTTTTCAGGCAGAACTTATGATGAACAATACATCACCACTTTTGTAGACCAGCATGAACTGCCATGTAACCCAACAACCGCATTTTTAACGCCGGCACTCAGAAATCGAAATGCAACATTGACCCCAGACCTTAATTTGGTTGGCCGTCCTCCAAAGCTTTACCAAACAGTCTTGCAATTGTTAACCGCTGTTCACAGCGGCAAGATATTGGCTGAAGATATGCTTGCCGAAGTCATCAGATTCTTGATTGTAGTCAGAGACGAGAAACGCTTACGGATGAAAACCCTGCTTGCCCAACTAAAAACGGCAAAAGACGCGACTCCATTATCATCCGAAGCAATCGTAACGCTCATTCGACAGCATTTAAGCAGTCCCAGGTCAAGCCGCTTGCCTGTTTTGGTTGTTGCCGCCGCCTACAAAGCCGCGGAAAACCGGCTGGGCGAACGAATTTTGCCGTTGCAAAATCATACTGCTGCTGATAAACAAACCGGCGCGTTAGGCGATTTGGAAATCACCTTGATTGATGACGATGATATCGTTACCAGCTACGAGATGAAGGCAAAACGGGTTACAAAGAACGACATTAACCGCGCGCTTCAAAAGATAACCGACAGTGGAAAACAGATTGACAATTACATTTTCATCACTACCGACGCGATTAACCCCGAAGTAAACGACTATGCAACAGGTTTGTATGATGAAACCGGAGGCGTTGAAATTGTAATTCTGGACTGCATTAGTTTTTTACGCTATTTCTTGCATCTGTTCCACCGCTTGCGATTAGAATTTTTAGAAGCCTACCAAGAACTTGTGCTAATTGAGCCGGAAAGTGGGGTTAGTCAACCATTGAAGGAGGCGTTTTTAGCTTTACGGCAAGCGGCTGAGAGCCGTGAATAGAAAGAAGTTGTAAACGAAAGAGAAACACAACAAACCCATAGGTGTGTTTCATCTGAGTCGGAGGGGGGAGAAACTACCCCCCACCCCCCCCGGCC
>CAYWSS010000093.1:0-11847 GCA_964460505.1 uncultured Caldilineaceae bacterium
TAATGCCTAACAAGCCTAAAGGCTTGGACTCCACCCCGAAATATTGAGGAGATACGTTTAGCAAGCAAAAAAATCCCCGGATATCCGGGGATTTTTTTATTCAACCAACTGGTTTAACAGTTGCCGGGCGCGTTCTCGCACCTGCGGTGACACCTGCCTGTTTTGTTGAAGTAGATTCTTTAATTCCCGGGCAGCAGCCAAAGGTTCTCCCTGTTCCTTGAGGTAATAGGCGTTTGCCAGATGGGCTTCGGGATTGGCGGGGTCTAAGGCCAGCGCTTTATCGATGGTTTCTTTGGCGGCGGCCGGTTGGCCCATTGCCGTCAGGGCAATGGCTTGTCCGGCATAAGCAATGGGATTCTCCGGCTCAAGCGCGCCGGCTTCCCGAAAAGAATTCAGGGCAGCTTCGGGATTTCTGGCGGTAAAGAGTTGACCTTCTCCCAGCCTGGCCCAGGCCGCTGCGTTTTGGGGATTATTGTGGACAGCATTTTCCAGAGTGTTCAGGCTGGCAGTCTTGTCCCCTTTTTGCTGTTGAGCGTGACTCAAGCCCAGGTAGGCCGGTAAGAAATGGGGGTCTTCGGCAATAGCCTGCTCGTAAAGCTCAATAGCGTCATCAACTTGTTCAGCTCTCATTGCATCGTTGGCCTTGCGCGTAAGCTCTTGAGCTGTCGGGTTGTTGGAGGCATCCTGTGGCGGTGAAGGTGGCGTGGGTGGAATGTCAGAGTTGTCCGGCGCAGGTTTATCCTGACTTTCTGGCGGTGGTAACGGCGCATCACTGTTGGCCGGCGGATTGTCGTTAGCAACTTGCCCGGAGACCGGTTCGTTCAGTGGCGGTTGCAATTGCCGGTTTCTGGCTCTAATCATCAAAAGCCCAAGCAGCAACATTGCCATTACACATAACCCCACCGTGGCCGCGCCAACCCAGCCCCACCATGGCATGCCCCGCTTTTTACTGATGCTTGTTGCGGGCAACATTTGCGCAGAGGGGTGTAACACCGTTTGTTGATTGAGCGTGCTCTCCAGTGCTGTTAACAGGTCACCGGCGGCGGCAAAACGGTCTTCGGGATCTTTTGCCAGCGCTTTTAGCAGCAGTCGTTCTTCTGCATTGGAAATTTTGGGGTTGATGTCGCTGGGGATGGGCAGCGGGGTGTAGATGTGATCATGGACCGTGGCAAATGGTGTGTCGGCGCTAAAGGGAACCCGCCCGGTGAGCATTTCAAACAGTACTACGCCCAGCGAATAGATGTCGGTTCGCCCATCCAGTTCGCGTATTCCCTGCGCCTGTTCCGGGCTGATATATTGGGGGGTGCCCACCATTACATCCTGAGAGAGCGTACTTTCGCCGGCTTCCACCATTCGCGCCAGCCCAAAATCTGTCAGAAAAATGCTGCCGTCATGGGTGATCATAATGTTACTGGGTTTGATATCCCGATGGAGCACACCCTGCCTGTGCGCGTAATCCAGCGCCTGACAGACCGGCCGCATCAGTTGCAAAATTTTGGGGGCGGACATTGGGCCATCGCCCATATGGGCTTTTAGCGTATCGCCTTCTACAAAGCGCATCACCAGATATGGCTCGTCGTTGTGCTGGTTAAAATCGTAAACGGGAATAATGTTTGGATGCTCCAGGTTGGCCACAATACGCGCTTCTCGGTTAAACCGTTCGTAAAATTGAGGGTCTTGCTTAAACGCGGGGTGCAAAATTTTTATGGCCACATATCGATCCAGCGAGGGGTGGTAAGCCTTAAAAACTGTGGCCATACCCCCGCTGCCTAACTGTTCTATAATGCGATAGGGTCCAACATTTTCTCCGGGTGCAATTGGCATAATCAGCAGCTTTCTTTACGCTTGTGTTGAATACTGGTAACAACCATTATAAAGGGCAGAAAAACTTGAGTCAACGAATTCGGTTGGCAATTCTTCCGCGTTATCCGTAACGGTATGCTTTAATTAGACATTATATCGATTTAATTGAAATGCGTTTTTGTCCCCGTCGTGTAGAGCAGGATTTTCTGAATGACAGGATAAAAAACCTTTAATTCCGCCGTAGGTCCTGCTCTTTCCGGGTAACATAAGACTAATCGGTATAATGTCAATTATATAGGCAGGGTGTAAGGTAGCTGTAATCAAATTGAAAAATAGTTGTAAAATTTTCTAACTCACTTGCTCAGTCACTTTGTCCTCCGTGATGCCGGCTGCCAGTAGGAACAGGGCCAAATCGAAGCCTGTGTCCATATTAGTCGCAGAACTTGACCACATTGCCCGGCGATGCCATAATTTTAATTAACCCATCTTAAAACCGAGGCCACACCAGTATTGTTGATGAAAGCGGGCCACACCAGATGCAGCTTGAAACCGAAAGACTCCTGATTAGATCGCTCCAGACTAATGACGTATCTGCCCTGGCCCAACTCTGGGCGGATCCGGATGTGGTCCAGTTTATGGGTGGCCCACGAGATTACGATTTGGTGTACCAATCGTTAGTGGAAGATGCCGGCGCAGACCCGCCCAAGTTCGATCTGTGGCCTGTGCTTGAAAAGGCATCGAGGCAGATAGTTGGCCACTGCGGGCTGCTTGATAAAGAGGTAGATGGTCAGCTTGAATACGAACTGGTTTACGTGCCGGCAAAAAATGCGTGGGGCCAGGGGTACGCCACAGAGGCCGCCCGTGCCCTCAAAGATTGTGCCTTCAACCGGCTTGGTCTTACCCGGATTATCTCTCTGGTCGATCCGGACAATGTTGGTTCGGAGCGAGTGGCAAAAAAAGCCGGGTTGCGCTACGAAAAGGATACGGTTCGACCCGGCGGGAAAATAATGCGCGTCTATTCAGCAAGATAAACGTTGTAATTTGCAAATGTTATTTTCATTGGAGTGCGACAGTCCCTTTGGGCCGGCCACGACAATGAAAATTTGGCCAGTGATGAGTGACGAGTGGGAAACGCAGTTTATTTATCCTTCATCGTTCATCATTTTCAGAGCTATTACCTGCTCGTAGTCAGCCTCGTAGCGATAGCGGAGTGGCGTTAGACAACCGAAGGTCCACTGCGCTGCGTATCTGACTACGAACATTTTATACGAGGAGTTGTCACGATCCTGACGGCTCACCACCAGGAATAAAAATTGCCCTCACCCCCGTCGCTGGCGCAACTCCCCCTCTCCCAATTTGGGAGAGAGGGTTGGGGGGGTGAGGGGTATTTACAAAGGAGGGGAAAAATGGCAGCTTACAGAATTTTATCATTGGATGGCGGTGGCATGCGCGGGCTGGTAACTACCAGTGTATTAAAGCGGTTGAATAGCGCCGTTCCGGGCTGGCTTGATTGCGTGGATCTGATTGCCGGCACGTCAACGGGGGGCATCATTGGCCTGGGCCTGGCCTACGGAATGACACTGGAGGAGCTGCGTAACATCTATTATGAAAAAGGCTCCAAAATATTTGATGATTCCTGGCTGGATAACCTGCTCGATTTGGGGCAGATCAGTGGCGCAAATTACGATAACGTCAATTTACGAAAGCTGCTCAAAAAATTGTGGAAGGATGCGTTGTTAAAAGATTTGCAAAAAAAGGTGCTCATCTCCAGTTTTGATCTGGATAATGAACACCCCGATCCCTTGAAACGAACCTGGAAGCCCAAATTCTTCCATAATTTTGCCGGTGACGACAGCGACGGCGAACTGGAACTTTATAAGGTAGGTCTTTACACCAGCTCGGCCCCAACCTATTTTCCGTCTACCGATGGCTTTGTGGACGGCGGGGTAATTGCCAACAATCCGAGTCTGGCCGCGTTGGCCCAGGCCCTGGATCAGCGATCTCATATGAATGTTGCTGAGCGGCCTGGCCTTGATGATATTGAATTGCTGTCCATTGGCACCGGAACTTCGCCCTTTTTCATTAAAGGCAAAAAACTGGATTGGGGGCTGGCGCAGTGGGCCAAACCCATTGTCAGCCTGATGATGGACGGCAACATGGGTGTTGTAAATTACCAGTGCAAGCAGCTTTTGGGTACGCAGTACCATCGGGTTTCACCAGTGTTAACCGAGGCCATTAAGCTGGACAATTGGCGCAAACGGGACGATCTGGAGACGTTAGCTGAGGGAATTGATCTGGCCCCCACAGTCGATTGGTTGAATGGCCATTGGATGTAACCGCAATTCCAAAAATGCGTGACAAAAAAAGAGCCTGCGGTAACATTATGCCGCCGGCTCTTTCTGATTTTGAATCTATTCAGGTTGACCAAAAAATTTCAACAGGTGTTGTTATTCCAAGCCCGGTACCGGGAATCGAGCGCAGAGTTCGGCAGTGGTTTGACGAATTTCGGCCAGTTTGGCTTTGTCGCCGGCGTTGAAGATTGCGCCTAAAATAGATTTTCCAACAATCTTCATTTCGGCTTCCCGAAAACCTCGGGTGGTAACTGCCGGTGAGCCAAGGCGAATTCCGCTGGTTACGCGGGGGGGCAGCGGATCGAACGGGATCATATTTTTGTTGATGGTGATGCCCGCTTTATGCAGGGCCGCTTCGGCATCTTTTCCGGTAATATTGGCATTTTGTAGATCAACCAGCATCAAATGGTTATCTGTGCCGCCCGATGTTAACCGTAACCCGCCATCAATCAGAATTTTTGCCAGGGCTTGCGCATTGTCTAAAACGGCCTGCTGATACGCTTTAAACTCCGGTTGCAGCGCCTCTTTAAAGGCTACGGCCTTGCCGGCAATGGCGTGCATCAGCGGCCCTCCCTGCATCCCGGGAAATACGGCCCGATTGATTTGTTTGGCATATTTCTTTTTGGACAGGATCATCCCCCCTCTGGCGCCACGCAATGTTTTGTGGGTGGTGGTGGTCACAACGTCACAGTAGGGCACCGGGTCGGGGTGCAGGCCGGCTGCTACCAACCCGGCAATGTGGGCCATATCCATAACCAGATAGGCACCAACACTATCGGCAATTGCCCGCAGTCGCTCAAAATCGAACAGGCGGGGGTAAGCGCTGGCGCCGGCCAGCACTATTTTTGGTTTGTGTTCTTTGGCCAGCCCGGCAATGTTATCGTAATCGAGTTGTTCAGTCTTGCGATCTACGCCATAATGCGCAAAATTGTAAAAGTGACCGGACATGTTCAGGTGCATACCGTGGGTCAGGTGCCCGCCGTGATCTAATTTAAAGGCCAGCACCGTGTCACCCGGTTCCAGAAGGGCCATATAAACCGCAGAGTTAGCTTGCGAACCGGAGTGGGGTTGCACGTTGGCAAATTCTGCGCCAAACAACTGCTTGGCCCGTTCACGGGCCAGATTTTCGGCCTCATCTACAAATTCGCAGCCGCCGTAGTAACGTCGTCCCGGATAACCTTCGGCATATTTGTTGGTTAAAACTGATCCCTGCGCCGCCAGCACGGCCGCGCTGGTATAATTTTCTGAGGCAATCAGTTCAATTTGCTCCAGTTGTCGGGTTCGCTCATGTTTTACGGCTGCCCACAATTCCGGGTCTGCTTGAGACAGAAGGTGGTCCGCCGCCGAAATTCTTGCGTTATCTAACATTGTTAATCCTCCTTTGGGCACAACATCAAGGTGGGGTGGTTAAAATTGCATCAAAAAAAGCCTGGGACATGCCAGGCTTCTGTCAGTGGGCGGTACAAGACTCGAACTTGTGGCCTCCACGATGTCAACGTGGCGCTCTAACCAACTGAGCTAACCGCCCGAAGTGAAAGCCATTATAATCACTCGCCCGGAAATGCGCAAATTAAACCTGCAACAAGTTGCACAAATAATTCGGATGTGACTTTTTTGCTATTGTTTTTTTAGGCCGATACCGTAAGATATTTTTGAACGTTTACCTCATTGGGAGAAAACCTTATGACAGAATCTGTGCATTTTGCCACCCAGGAATGGGTTAATCGCCTGGCCAAAGAAATAAACAGCAGCGAAACGTATCGCCGGGCTGCAAAAAACTGGGAAGGCGATTTCTACTTTATCGTTGAACCGGACAGCGTCCGGTCAGAGCCAATTTGTATGTATATGGACCTCTATCACGGCGAATGTCGTCAAGCCTTTATTCCGGTAGATATTTCTGCTCTAAATCCGGAATTTAGTATCAGCGGCCCCATGCGGGTTTGGCAGGCCGTAACCCAAAAGAAGCTGGACCCAATGAAGGCGCTGCTTACCCGCCAACTGTCTGTTAAAGGGAACATGGCCAAAATCATGAGGAATGTTAAAGCCGCCAACGAGCTGGTAAATTGTACTACAAAGTTCGATACCAAATTTCCGACGCAGTAATTCATTAGGGTGCGTTTCAAATGAGTCGAGTTGGAAGGTAGCTGTTCACCCCATACGTATCAAGTTAAATGGTTTCGGGTTAATAGGTTAAGGCAGATTTTTACAAAATGACCTGAAATATTCGTGTATCCGGAGCCACTCCCTCACCCCAGCGGCGATTCCGCGCCGTAGTGGGCAAATTGGGCCGGAAATTGCAGGCCGTTCATCTTCAGGCTTTGCAGCCGGTACAAGTAGGCCGCGCCGCTCATAATATGCAGGGCCACATCCACCGCCCGCCGATTTTGCGGCTGCTCCAGATAAGTGCCACGCACCCAATCATTAAATGCGCCCATCGAGGGGCCGCACCAGATTTGGTAATCCATCTCCCGCCCCTTTTCACCCACATTGGACCAACGGGAGGAAAGGCCCAGATACCAGCGGAAAATCAGGGCCATTTTTCGCTTGGGGTTATTTTTGGCCCGGGCCAGTTGGGCCGGGTCCCGTTCGCCAAAGAACGACACGCAGCTATCCCAAATGGCATCCATGCTAAGTTTGAAGACCTGCTTTTCCAGTTTCTGCCGCTCAACCGGAGGAATGTCGTCGATGGAGTCGTATTGAAGATACATATCGTACAGTTTTTGAGCCCGCATCGGGAACAGCGTGCCCCGCTTCAATACCTGCAACTTTACCCCCATCTCAAACATATCGGCGGCGGGAGCCATAATGACGTCGGCCATTTCTGCCTGGGCCAGCAGTTTGCGGGTATGCTCCGAAGCCCCGGCCTCCACGCAGGCTTGGTTCACCGAGCCGGTCACAATGTAGGCTGCGCCCATCATAAACGCGCCCAGCGCCGATTCCGGAGTGCTGATGCCGCCGGCAGCGCCCACCCGAATTTGCTGCCGGTAGCCATATTTCTCCTGCATTTCGTCGCGCAGGGCAATCATTGAGGGCAGCATGCAGACCAGCGGGCGGTTATCGGTGTGGCCGCCGGAGTCGGCTTCGGCGGTGATGTCGTCGGCCATCGGCACTTTGGAAGCCAGCGCGGCCTGCTGTTCGGTGATGAGATTTTGCGCCACCAGCGCCCGCAAAATCCGATCCGGGGCGGGCTGCATAAATTTGGTCGCCACTTCCCGCCGCGAGATTTTGGCGATGATTTTGTTTTTGATTTCAATTTGCCCGGCGCCACCTGCGGTACTTAACCCGGCGGCGCGATAGCGCACCACATGCGGGGTTAACCCCAAAAAGGCCGAGGCTTCAATGGTGCGCACGCCGTGTTGCAGGTACATTTCCACCGCGCTCCGTTCCAGATTCTCTTCGTTGGGGCTGTGGATCAGGTTGAAGGCATACGGCCCGTTGGGTAACGCCTGTTGAATACGCTGAATGGCCGCCCGCACCCGGTCAGGCACCAGGCCGGCGGCTCCAAACGAACCGAGCATCCCGGCCTGCCCCAGCGCAATCACCAGCTCTTCGGAGGCGATGCCGTTGGCCATGGCCCCGCTGGAATAGGGGGAGTCCAATCCGTGAAACGACAGGAATGCCGGGTCGCCCAACTGCTGCGGTAAAATCGGCGGCGCGGCCTGCACAATTTCCATTTCTTCGGCGGTCCCGCCGGCCGGCTGCACCCCGCCTTTATTTGTGATACCAATGCGGCCCTGCCCGTCTTTGACCACAAAACAGGGGGCCGCCAAATTGAGCAGCCGGGCTTTCATTCCGGCCCCGTCAAAAGCCACAGATGCCGCCGAACCTGCCCAGACCGGGGCGTTCAATTGGGAAAGTGCGGGTTGTGAAAATTGAAGTGCGTTGTTCATAGTTTATCTCCAGACGGAATAGGGAATAGGGAATAAGACAGTTCCAAGAAAATAATGATCCTCAACTTCGTGATACGTGATGCATGAAACGTGATAATTTCTCGCCATAATCCTCACGCAACACGCCCTAACCCCTAACCCCTGATTCTAATAATCGGACTGCCACCTGCCTGACTTCGTAAATGCGCATCGCGCCTTTCCACAGGCCGGCGTCGCCAAACACAGTGACCTGCCCCGGCGCGTGTTCGATGTTTGTGATATGAATTTCAAGCTGCAACTCGCCGTCGTCCGGGATAATTTGCCCCCGGTAAATCCACACCACCTGATGATCAGCCACGTGGGTAAAATGGGGCGATTGCAGCGCCGCGCCCAAATCTTGATTTAAGGCAAAAATTTGCAACGCCTGCAAAATGGCCTCTACGCCCAGCGAACCGGGCATGACCGGGTCCTGATAAAAGTGCGCCTTAAAGAACCAATCCTGCGGATTGATCTTTTTACCGGCGTAAATATAACCCTGCTGATTTTTTCCGCCGTTGGAAATAATCAATGCCTCGTCCAAAAAGTCTAACCGGTTTCCGGCCAGCCGGTAGAAAGGTTTGGCCGCATTGGCCTTGTACAACTGCTGCCGGGTCGAGGCATCGGTCAGGTTCAGTTTGGTGGCGGGCAACGCCGGCGCACCGGCCTGCCGGACCCAGGGCAGTACCATTTTGCCCTGATCCAGCCCCACCTGGTTGGCCAACGCCTGCGGTTGAAAATAGCCAAACACCGCCGTGCCTTTATAAAAAACCTGGCCGCCGGTCTCAAGCTGGTAGCTGAATTTTTGGATGATGATGCCTTTGATGGCCGTAGCCGATAACAACGCCACCCGGTTGCTGATAGTTTTGCCGCGCACGTCAATATCTTCAATCATCAACCCTTCCCCATCAAGATTGCGAAAATAGAAATCCTCATCCGCGTGGGGCAGGGTTGAACCGAGCCAGGCCGATAAAAAGCCGCACGGCTGCAAGCCAATTTCCATAAAAATTGAGTAGGGGGTGGTGGCGTAAGAATTTTGTTGGCAAAACCAGGGATCAACCGGCACGTCATATTCGCTGACCAGATTGGGCTGGCCGCTAAACACCAGCCGTTCGGCATTAATTTCCACAATGCGGCTAATCAATTTCAGCGGGCCGTTGGGCGTGCGTGGAATGCGCCGCCCCTTAAAAATTTTGTAAGCCGGCCCAAAGCAGGCAGAAATCGACCCCACCGCGAAATTCTCAATGCACGTATCATCAAACAGCGCCGGGCCACCCGTCCTGTATTGCGCCGTCGCGGAAGGAGGAAAGTGGGAAGGATGAATCTCTTCTTCCCTCTGACCCCTGACTCCTGACCCCTGCCCCCTGGATTCATCCTTCATCCTTCTGCCTTCTGCCTTCTTCTCCGTCAGTTGCAGCCCCAGATTCTTAAAGTCAACCACCACCCGGCCTTCAAAAATAATATCCACGTTAGCCTTGGCGCAGGGGTGCGGTAACGTCCCGATTTCGGTAATTTCCATGCGGTAGATCAATTTGGATGAACACGCCGTAATTTGCTTGCGGGTGCGCACTACCTGCGGCAGGTTGTGCACCGGCTGGAAACGGGCATCGCGGGTTTCCAGTTGAAAGCCCAGATACAGCAGGTAAAATTGCAACATCTGGCTGCATCCTTCGGCCACCAGCGAGCCGGCCATAACCTGATCGTCGCTGAAGTGGCAGGGAAAATACCAGTGATTCGGCTCCAGGTCTTTCTCAGAAACAATCAGCCCCAGCCCCCACGCGCCGCCATGGGGATCAACCTCGGTAATCCGGTCAACCATCAAAATGCCCTCCGGCGGCAGCCGCAGCGACGGGTTCAGCCCGCGCTGGTTGTACGGTTCGCCAAAAGCGGCGGCAATATCGCCCCGCACCAGATTGAGCAGGTCAGAGCGGTTAAAGCTGGTTCTGGCGCAGCGCAGCAGCGGTTCAAAATATTGTTTTTCAAGGGCCGCCTTTTCAGCCTTCTCTTTTGCGGTGGTGATGATGCCCTTGCCGCCGGCCAGCTCTTCGTCGGTAAAGAAACCGGCGCAGCCGCCGCGCATTTTCAGCACCATTGTGTCGCCCACAAAGCAGTTGTAGCTAAAGAAAAAGAGCAGGCTCTCGCCGCTTTTGGCAAAGGAGTCGATGCTGATGTCGTAGCGCAGGGTGTGCCCTTCCAGCGGCATTTCTTCCAAAAAGGTCAGGGTGCAATCCAGCAGGCGGTAGACCCGTTCGCCCTTATTTTGAAAATCGATGCCCAGGTAGCTGATCAGCATCAGGTCACACTGGCCCGATTCCACGGAGACGGCCCACGGAATCTGGCCGTCGGTGGAGTACCAGGCGTCAAACGGAATGTCGTACTCGGTGGTCATCTTTGAAGGTTCAAAAACATTGCGCTGCCCCTGCAATTTGGTGATGCGGCTCACCAGCAGGTAGGGCGGGGTCGGCAGCCGCACCCGCCGGCTGTAGGTATCGATAATGGCGTACTCCGGGCCAAAAACCGGCGCAATTTCCCCCCGGGCAAATTCCAGTAAATCATCCTCGTCCCAGATCACGTGTTCCGGCCGGCTGTAGGAAGGGGAAGGATGAATCTTCTCTTCATCCTTCTGCCTTCTGCCTTCTGATTTTATTAGCTCGCTCATTTGTTGCAGCGCCTCTGTTCGCCCCTGCAAAAATGTAACGTGCGCCTGGCTGGCTCGCACATTGTTTTCGTTTAGTTGCTCAAGCTGGCGGGCGAGAAAATCAGAGTCAGCCTTGGGCCGGTCGGGAGGCAGATCTCCGGGAGTTTTTTTAGCTGCCCCGGCGGCGGAAACGGGAGTCAGCTTTTTGGTTTCTTTCACAAACGGTTCATTCATTGTAATTTCTTTAGCCTTTTGTTCAATTTTCAATTGTGTGTCACGCGCCGGCTGCATCACCGGTGCCGGTATTGGAGCAGCAATTTCCACCGGATGCGCGGTTGTTACCGGGGCCGCTTTTGCCCCGGCCTTGATTTTTACCTGGCTGAATTTTGCCCGGTTTTCGACGCTTAAAATGGCATCGCTAATTGGTTTTTCCAGCAGCGATACCGTTCTGATCAACGTCTTTCCGGTCTGTTTTGTTTCTGCTGCGGGCGGAACGTACAGGCTGGACAGGTCCATTGAGACGCGGTGGCCGGCCAGTTGGGCCAGCATTTTTACCAGCGCGGTTCGATCTCCCTGGCTGCTGCGGCGATTGATGCTGACTGCCAGATGCGGCTGCTCCTTCAAAATGTCATCAATCCACACCGTGCAGGCTGCCAAAGGCCCCAATTCGACAAAAATCCGGCTCCCGTCGTTATAAGCCCGCTGGATTAACCCGGGAAAATCAACTTGCTGCGTGGCCGCTGTGGCAATATTCTGCCCCACAGATTCGCTGGTGACAACGCCCGGCTCGTTCTGCGCCGCAAAATATAAATTGCACGGCTGCCGGCCGGTCAGCGGAATGGTGTTCAGCCGTTTAAATTCGCTCTGCTCAGAGCGCATCGGCGGGCAATGAATAACGTGGCTGTACGGCGCCGGCACCGCGCTGCAATTTAAGGTTGAAATTACCTGCTTGCATGCCGCCGGGTCTCCGCCAATTACCACCTCTTGCGGGGTGTTGATGTGAGTCAGATAGGCCCGCTCAACGGTGTTGATGACGCGGCTAACCTCGGCGGGGGGAGCCCTTAGCACAAAGATAGCTCACAGCTTGTGATCTTTGGCGCGCGCAGTGGGCCGGCGCACACCACCACACTTCCGCGCAGACGTCTGTTTA
>CAYWSS010000094.1:0-11790 GCA_964460505.1 uncultured Caldilineaceae bacterium
ACGTTTGTTACCAAAAAATGCAGCACCAAAACTTGCAGACATTTTACCACAATTTACTAAATCATCAAGCTCTTTCCCCACAGGTAACCTGTCTAAGCTTTTTGGAGAATTTTCAACGGGCCAATCCTGATGGCATTTGTTCAATGGTTTTTGGAGGTATATACCGGTAAGGCAGTTCCGAAGCTTAAATCATCCCAAAAATTTGTTGTAAAACCGACAGTGATGCGTGATGCGTGAGAGCAGGACTCCCCACTCCCTGGTAAGGTATTAATCTATTCCTTCGTCCTCGTCGCCCCGTAACAGGTTGATGCGTTTAGAGCGGGCGGCTCGTAATTCTGTGGGGTCTTTAAAGCCCATCGCGGCGTAAAAATCTGTGTTGTAGGTGCGGGTTTGGATAACGACCGGCATGGGGACAGCGTGGCCCATAATCAACGCCTGCTGTTTGGTATCAAGTCGGGCCAGTACCTCGCGCAGGGCACCGGCTCCGGACACTCCGGTGAACACCGCCGAAATATCGCGCTCGTTATCCAGCAGGGCCGTAACGCGGGTGCCAACCTGGCTCATCACTTCTTCATCGATGCCGGAGGGGCGCTGGTCAACAATTAGCAGAGTGACATTGTATTTGCGCAGCTCGCGGGCGATGGTGCCAAAAATGGTCTGCCGGGCAATAGCCGGGTCCAGGAATTTGTGGGCCTCTTCGATAACAATCATCAGTTGCTGCGGTTCCTGCGAAGCGTCGCCCAGGGCACTTTCTACGCGTTCAATGTACATTTGATGGATACGACGAGTGAGATAGTTGGCCACCAGAATATAGGCTTCCAGCGAGTTTCCGTATCGACCAAATTCCAGCACAACGGTGATGCCTTTATCCAGGTAATCAATGATTTTTTGCGCAGAATCACCCTTCCAGCTATCACGAATAAAATCAAAATAGCGGAGCCGTTCCAGGCGGCGGCTGAGGGCATCCAGACTGGAACGGTTGATGGTGGTGGCTTCTACCAGCATGTCAATTTCATCCGGTTGGGCATCCAGAAGCTTTTTTATCCAACTGCGGCCCCACACCCGGCGCAATGTGTACGCCGCCCCAATCATCTGGTCGCTCAGGTTGAGGGTGGTGCTTAGCATTTCCATATCTTCGGGCTGAATATCGGACCAATCCAGCACTACCGTAAAATCGGGACGTACATTTCGCCGCCGGCTCGATTCTTCATCCAGCGTAAAAATGGCTACCTGCTGCGGAAATAGCTGCTTCAGCCCCTTGACCGGGGTGCGGTTTTCGGTCTGTACTTCCCAGCCGTAATCGTTGTGCATGTCAAAAATCAGGCTGACGGCGGCGCTGCGTTTGATGACTCCGGCCAGCAACAGCCGGGTAAGGAAACTCTTGCCCGTACCGCTTTTGCCAAACACTCCCACACTGCGTTCCACCATCCGGTGCAAATTCAGGTTAACCTGAACGTCTTCCATATCCAGCGGGGCGCCAATGTTAAAATGCTGTTCATCCTCGTTGCCAAAAACCTTGTTGACATCTTCTTCTGAGGCGACCCACGCCGTTGAAAAGTGGCCGGGAATAGTTTTTACCGGACGCGGTTCCCCGGTGTTTTCATCAAGCACCAGCATGGGCGCTATGTGAATTCGGCCAAATACGCTGGTGCCCACGTAAACATCGCGCAAAAACTGGTCGTCGCTTACATCGGGCGGCGTTTTTTCAATTTGCGGGTTGGTGTTGTCCAGGGCTACATCCGTAATCATTCCAAAAAATTTCAGCTTGCTGCCTTCAATGACCACGTAGCGCCCCACCGCAATGTCTTCAATGGGGGCGTTGGCGGTCAATTTTATTTCCAGCCCCTTGCTCAAAGAACCGCTGACAACGCTTCCCAGCCGTTGAGTGACGGCTGGCCCAATAGTTGCTTCTCGCGGAAAGAACGAGTCAAACTCGTTTGTCGTGCTGTCTGCCATGGTTATACCTTATCAAAATTGAGTTTTTTTTCGAAAATCATAAAATTAGGTAGTTATCATAGAAGTTTTCTATTGACATAAAGTTTGAGGTTAAAAGCCAAAAATTTAGCTTTTTGCGCCAAATAAGGCAATGAACAAAGTATTTAATTCTATCATTCTGCTAATTCTGTTCTTATTGTAGCCCGGTTTAGAACAGAATTGCCGGATGATAGAATTTTGCCGGCAAAAAACCTCAAAAATTGATTGAGTTAACTCTATATTATGTCATTTTTGGTCCCGATTCGTCCGGGTTAGGAAGAATTGATTAATTGGTTGTTGGAGGATATTGCCATTATGGATGAAATATATGATCAACTGACCCCGTTACAGGACCTCTTGAATTCTGTCCTGATTTTTATTCCCAAATTGATTGTCGCCATTATTATTTTTTTAATCGCGCTGTCGGTCGCGCGGGTTGGGTTCAGGCTGGTAAAAGCCGCACTTGCAAAACGAAATGTGGATCCGGAAGTGACGCTGTTGCTGGCCCGGATAACCCAAATTTCTATTCTGGTGATGGGAACTATCTGGTCGCTATCAGCGGTTGATTTTAACGTAACCGGCTTTGTGGCGGGCCTGGGTATTGTAGGGTTTACCGTTGGTTTTGCTCTTAAAGACATTGCCGAGAATTTTGTGGCCGGTATTTTGTTGCTTCTCCAACAACCTTTTGACATTGGCAACGCCGTTGAAGCCGGTGGCTACAGCGGCACCGTCACCAATATCGAAATTCGCTCAACGACCATTCGCACCTGGGACGGGCTGCTGGTGCTTATTCCCAATGCACAAGTGTACAGCAATCCTATTACCAATTACTCTAAAATTGACAAGCGACGGGTCAGTCTGGATATTGGCGTGGGATACGAAACCGATTTGGATAAGGCAGACGCGCTTCTGCTGGAGGTTGCTCATAAATTACCCGGCATCCGAAATGAGCCGGAACCGTTTGTGGTTTTTAAAGAATTTGGCGAAAGCTCCATCAACGCCACGCTCTATTTTTGGATTGACATCACCGAAGCCGGCTACTTTGATTCCATTGACTCAACCGTGAAGGGGATCAAAACAGCCTTTGAGGAAGCCGCCATTAGTATCCCCTATCCCATTCGAACCATTTACAATCAAGCTAAATGAATTGAGTGAGTTTAACGAGTTAGGTGAGTGAAAAAGTGGTTAA
Source organism: uncultured Caldilineaceae bacterium (assembly GCA_964460505.1). Taxonomy (GTDB): domain Bacteria; phylum Chloroflexota; class Anaerolineae; order 4572-78; family J111; genus J095. The sequence goes on from CAYWSS010000094.1 coordinate 3,164, forward strand.
CTCACCCAACCTACCAAACTCACCAAACTCACCGAACTCACTCAACTAAATTATCCACCGTGCCATCCGGTAAAACGGCAAATTCTGTGTTGGCATCTTTAAGATTTGCGCCATCAATGTTGGCTCCTTCCAGGTTGGCCTCTCTGATATTGGCTCCACTCAAATTGGCGCCGGAAAGATTGGCTCCCGCCAGATTGACCTCGCTTAAATTAGCCCCGCTTAAATTGGCCCCACTCAGATTTACGGCCCTCAGATTCGATTCACTGAAATTGGTGTTGACCAGAATCGTCTCGCTCAGGTCTGCGCCGGTCAGCGTTACCCGGCTCAAATCGGCGCCGCTAAGATCGGCGTGATTTAGTTTTGCGCCGGTCAGCGTGGCCCCACTCAACGAGGCTCCGGAAAGATTGGCTTCGCTTAAATTGGTCTGACTTAAGTTTGCGTAAGTAAGGTCTGCCTGTTCCAGCGTGGCCCCGCTGAGGTCAGCGCCGCTGAGATTGGCCCGTAACATTCGAGCGTGCGACAATTTGGCGTTTTTTAGCTTTGCGCCGCTCAAATCAACGTTGTTCAGCCACAGTGGACGCTGCCCGCTTTCCAGCAGTTGCTCTAATTGTTCCTGAGAGTAATCCATTGCTGTTAACCTTGCTTGATGAAAAAGTTACGGTCTGATTCGCTTCAAAATGCTGTCCAGCCGGATCAGGTCAGCGTTGAGAATGTGGGCCAATTCACGCCCGGCGGTTACAAGAAAATTGCGACGGGTCTCCGGGGGATAGGCTTCTGCGCTGCGGCGTAAATGTGCCACCAGCAATTCATCCGCCGGGATTTGCAAGCTTCTGAGCACCAGGCGAAGATAGTGCAAATTTTCGGTAAAGGCGCGGAGTTCGGCATTGTCACCCATAATCAGCATATCTAAACTTAACGGAGGTTGGGGGGGAAGGCCCTGAAAAATCTGACCGTTTTGTTGATAACCAACAGCCAGCACGCTGATTTCTATGGGCACCAGCCGGTTTTTCCGCTGATCCAGCACCGCTTCCGGTTCCATCTCTCCGGCCAGAATCAATTGTCGTACGGCGGGATCATCCTTGACCTGCACATTGTAAATGAGGCCAAAGACGTTGGTGCCGGTATTGGGCAGGGGAACCTTTACCAGATCGCCAAATTGGGGGACACTGGGTTGAAGCAGCCGGCACCCCACGGTAAAACCGGCAGTGCCGGCCCGTAGTACCCAGCCAATAGTCAGGGTGTTGCTCATAATTTAAACCCCTCTTTGGTGGCTCTAAAGGCATTTTTGTTGTGTTGTTTCAACGAAATCTGTGGCAGTTGCCCCTGCCGGCGCATTTCTATGGCCAGCATCATCTCCACCGCTTCGCGCTCTTCGCCGGAAATTACGGCCAGTTCATCGGCGCGTGCCAGCGCATAAGGGTAACTGCCCGTAATGCGGGCCTGCCGGACAAGGGTGGCGTGCAGCGTATCCAACGCATGGGGATTAGCGGCTACCCAGGCGGGAATTTCCACTCGCGCCGGCATCGGTGTGGCCCCACCGCTGACATTAAGGTAGAAGAAATGAATAGCGTGCCCGGCCTGCTGATATTTTTCCAGGCCCTTGGCTTTTACTGCAAAAACGGCGCTGCGTTCGCCCGGCCCCAAAAAATTGAACAAATCAATGTCGGTCAACTGCTTGAAGGGGTTGCGGCGTAAACTCTCTTCGGTAATAGCGTCTGTTGGCAGCGAGGCCAGATGCAACAGCGACAGAATAAATGCGCTGCGCGGGCGGTCGATATAAGCGCCCAGCGTGGCCGTGGATTCGCGCAGCAGGTTGAGCATTTCAACATATTCGTCCTGGCACTGCTGTTGCCGAAGGTACGGCAGGTCGATGACTCGCAGGGTGAGTTGGCCATCCAGCAGGGCCACAACCCACTCGTCCGCCTGGGCGTAGGCGGGGGCCAGCGTGGTCAGGGCTGCGAGTTCGGCCAGGTCACGTTTTACGCTGACTGTACCGGCAGAAATGAGTCGCCCCTGCTCATCCAACAGGTCGTCGGGTTCGTAATACAACGCCGGTTTTGGATTATAAGGTTGGGGTTTCTGGTTTGATCCGTGCCGGTAAACAATGCTGCCGACATTAATGAGATAATAAAGCGTAATGGCGTGTTGATCCGGGTAAATTTGGGAGCCGTCGCTGGCAATGACGGTGACTCGCTCCGGGCAGGCCGGCAGCGGGAAGGCCTGAGCCAGCGGTTCGGCTGTGGGAGCCGCGCCCACCCAATTGAAACGCTGTTTTTGTTGCACTTGCTCAGCCTGCTGAATGTGGTCATCCAGCGCAGATCTTTGGGTGGAAAACTCCAGCAACAGAGCCTGCGCATCCTTTAGTGCGTTGTCTCTGAGGGAGCGATGGTAGGCCAAACTGCGTCCCATTGCCTTTACTTGTGGCGCCACCTGGTTAAGCTCAAGTGTCATTGCTTAATCTTTTTGCAATCTGCGAAAAATCTGCTGGAAAAAGCCCGCTTCTATGGGGGGCGGTGAATCTTCGTTCTCCGGTTGGGGCAACGTGGCTTCCGGAGAGATCTGCGCTGTTTCTCCAAAATAGAGAAGTTCTACGGATGGATTATCCTGGTCATCATATTCAATACGGGTATAGGGCAGTACCCGGCGGGTGGACCCCGGGTTGATCGTGCCGTCAAACAAGGCCTCCCACGTTCTTTCCGATGCGTCAGAAAAGTCTTCTATCCAACTGCCGGTATTAATATAAATGCAGTCGTTGTCCAGTTCTTCCCGGGTGCAGTAGTGGGTGTGTCCAAACAGTATAATTTTGGCTTTTTCTTGTGAGGCAATTCTCTTGGCGGCTTGCCGCAACATCAATTGCTGTCGCCGTTGGTCGTCGAACCCCATTTTGAGCGGGTCTTCGCTTATTTCCCCGAACTGCAAGATGCTTTCGCCCTTGTTATCAACCGTGGCATCATCCAGGTACTGCTGAACCCGCCGGTGAAATTCTTTTCTGAACTCCGGATCATCCGTGTATTTCCGGTAAAGCTGCCCGCGTCTTTCTTCATTCTCCAGTTCATACAGAAGCAGGTGGGTGCGAGAGGTGATGCCGCTGTCGCTATCTTCCATATCAAAATTGCTGACCACCAGCGCCGGCGTATGGCGAATAAAACTGGCCAGGGCCTGACAGGCAAAATCAAAATTCCAGTGGAACCCGTACCAGATTAGGGTTGTTACCGGTTTTATGTGATCCACAAACCACAGCTTTTGTTTGGCATCATTAAGAAAATCGATAGTGAAGAGAGAGCCGGCCGGATAATCAAGCTGGTTGGGGTCTTTTGCCGCGCGGGGGTCAAACGAGTCGTGGTAGCCATTCATCTTTTCTGCCCGCTGGTGGCCGTGCTCCACGTAAATTTTTTCGCGGCTCACAAACTCATCGGCAAAACGCAGCAGCGAGGCCCGAATGCCCGAGGCCCCCACAATCTCACGTAATCGGGTTTTTACGCCGGGCCAGAAAAGGCTGACATCGTGATTGCCTTTGATGATGGTAATCCGGCACTGGGGCGGGCCAACATGAATAAAATCGGCCAGCGCATTAAAAATGCCCGGATTGCTTTTGACAATGATGTTCAGCCGTTTAATTGATGCCTCTTGCGATGAATCCTGGTAATCCTTGTGGCTGTATGTTGCCAAAGGATTGAATTTATCCACGGCGGGAACCTGCAAAAACGAAAAGAAATCGCCGTTGATAATCAACTCAATTTCCCGTTCTTCGCGTTCGCTCTCCTGCCAGATTTCATGCAAAAAAGCAATAAACTCTTTTGTCGCCGGAAAACCCTCTGACCGGTTATCGTTGGTAACGATGTGGCCGGCGCCAATATGCAAATCAGAGAGAACGTATTTCAGTTTTCGACCCACCAGGCATGTCTCCAATATCAAGTTGATTGGATTATACCATAATCATAGGGTCACATACTAATGGTTGTGGGTACTTAGGCTCCGAAGTTTAAATCATCCCAAAATTTGTTGTAAAACCGATAGTGATGCGTGAGAGCAGGTTTTATCACGTATCACTTGCCACGTTGGTTGGGATAATTATTTTTTTGGAATTGCCTTATGGCTTTGAGCGCACAATCTTGGCCCCCAATTGCAGCAGCTTGCCCTCAATATTTTCGTATCCCCGGTCAATTTGGCCGATATTCCGAATGATTGTTTTTCCGTCGGCGCAGAGGGCGGCAATAAGCAGGGCGATGCCCGCCCGAATGTCCGGGCTGGAGATTCCTTGTCGTTCGCCGCGCAGGGTGCTGGGCCCCTGTACCAGCGCCCGGTGAGGATCGCACAGAACAATCCGGGCGCCCATACTTATGAGCCGGTCGACAAAAAAGAGGCGGCTTTCGTACATTTTTTCGTGGAACAGCACCGTTCCGGTGGCCTGGGTGGCAGCCACCAGCGTAACGCTCATCATATCCGGCGGGAAGCCCGGCCAGGGAGAATCATCAATTTTGGGAATGGCATCTCCGATGTCGGGCAAAACGACCATCAGTTGCTTGTTGGGCATAAACAGGTCTTTGTCCCGAATTTCCGGTTCGATGCCCAGCCCTTCGTAAACCATCAAAGTCATTCGTAAATGTTCCGGCGAGGCGTTCTTAATCAGAATTTCGCCTTCGGTTACAGCAGCAAGCGCAATAAAGCTGCCCACTTCCAGGTAGTCTGAACTGAGGGTGAATTCGGCCCCGCCCAGTGATTTTACGCCGTGAATGGTCAACATATTGGAACCAATGCCCTGAATATTTGCGCCCATCCTGTTTAACAGGCGGCACAAATCCTGCACGTGAGGCTCGGAGGCGGCGTTGCGGATGATGGTGGTGCCGCCGGCCAACACGGCGGCCAGAATGGCATTTTCGGTGCCGGTCACGCTGGCTTCATCAAGCAGAATGTCTGCGCCTTGTAACCGGGGGGCCAGCAATACAAATTTTCCGTTGTACTGAAATTTGGCTCCCAGCGCTTTCAGGGCCAAAATGTGGGTGTCTACCCGCCGCCGGCCAATTCGATCCCCGCCGGGTTGGGCCAGCCTGACTTCACCCTCGCGGGCCAGCAGCGACCCCATCAGCACCAGCGCCCCCCGTATTTTGGCAAAGCGGCGAGGCTCAGGGGTGGTGGTGTTAATCTGGCCGGCGCGCAACGTAACGTTGTGCGAATCGTGGCGGGTTACTTCTACCCCCATATCTTCAACAATGCTCAACATGGTGCGTACATCGCCAATATTGGGCAGGTTATGAAGCGTGACCGGTTGATCGGTCAGCAAGGCTGCCGAAATCAGGGGAAAGGCAGCGTTTTTGTTTCCGCTGGGTGTAACTTCACCATTGAGCGGGGCATTTCCTTCGATAACAAATGATTCCATTTTTCTGTCCTGAGATTAGAGATTTCAAATAAATTGGGGTTTTCAGGCACTCATGGGGTTAGAGCTGTTGCGTATTTTGTATCCAAAGCGTGTTACGCAGCACGCAATACGCAATATTGGTGTCTGTTAACCCCCAAAACCCCGAAGCCCCATAAATTCTTGAGCTTGATTTTAAGTGCCTACTGAGATATTTGCACCACGTCCCCCAAGCGCAAGCCCAACGATTGAGCAGCGTTTCCGTTTCGTATAGCAATTTCAATATGGTCTCTGCTGCTGCCAACGTAAGCCAGCAGGCCCCCTTCTTCCACATCTGCAAACGTGTGGCTGATCGACTGGATGACATGCTTGCCGGTGGTAATCGAAAAACTTTCGGGGTGTTTTACATCCTGAGCAGTGACACTGAGCACGATATTGCCAAAATGGTCAATATAAATGACCTGGCTTTGACCACTGTCCAGTGGGGGAAACAGTTCCTGCCGCACAAGATCCGTAACCGTTGTCCCCATTTGATCGAGTGGTACGCCGGCAGCAAGGTGTGCTGCGGCGGGAGAAAAAATATCCCGCCCGTGAAAGGTGGCGCTGATACTGCGCCACCGGTAGTTGGGATTGGTCAGGGCCACTGCTTCCAGTACATGGGTTGCGTTGAGCACCAGGCTGAGCACGCCGTTATCCGGCGCAACAAAGGTGGCCTGGTCGGTACGTACAGCCACGGCTCGACGATTGCTGCCCACACCGGGATCTACGACCACGCAGTGAACCGTACGCGCGGGGTAGTAACTGAAAGCCTGGTACAATACAAACGCGCCGGCATTAATGTTCTGCGGCGGGATTTGGTGCGACAAGTGAGTAATGGTTGCATCGGGGCAAATACCAAGGATAACTCCTTCCATAGCGCCAACATAACCATCGCTTTGGCCAAAATCGGTCGTCAGGGTGATGATGGGGCGGTGAGGTGTGGTCATTGCGTATTCCTCCTTTACTCAGGAGTAAGGAGCTATTACCCGCTCGTAGTCAGCCTCGAAGCGGTAGTGGGGTGGCGTTAGACGATCGAAGGCCCACTGCGTTGCGTATCTGACTGCGAACATTTACTTTGTAACCGTTCACGCCCCTCCAACCTTCTTGCGGTCGCCCTCGCGAGGGGGGTGGGGGTGAACGATTACTTTACTGAACCTGTATCCTACTCCTTACTTCCTACTTCTTTCTGCCCAAATACAAGCTTTAAGAAACGGGGAATCAGTGTTTCGGTTTCCGGGCTGTCCTGAAACCGGTTGAAGGCGGCGTCCTGCTCATCTTTGCTCATTACAGCCCCGTACCCTTTTTGATAGCGCACAAAACGAGCCAGATTATCTGCCCTGTTTAATTCGGGATGAAATTGGGTGGCCCAAATGGGTTTACCCTGCACTCTAAAGGCCTGATAGGGGCATCGCTTGCTGGCTGCCAGATGAATGCAGGTATCCGGAAGTTGTGAGGCCCGGTCTTTTCTGCCCAACTGGGCGCTAAACTGAGCCGGCAGGCTACCCAACAATTCATCATTTTTGCCGGCATCGGTTAGCCAGGCCGAATACGTTCCGACCTCTGTGTGGGGGGAGTCAAGAATTACCTCTCCGCCCAGGGCTTTGGCCAAAAGCTGAAACCCAAAGCAGGAGGCAAATGTGGGGTGAGATTGGGCCACCACCTCTCGCAACAGGTCGAGCGTTTCAGTGAATTTAGGCAAGTTCTTTTTGGATACGTAATAATCGCCGCTGCCACCGACCATTATTGCGTCGTAACTGCGAACTTTTTTTATCGGGGGGGGGCCGCTCAACAGATCGTGGGGCACAAACTGCTCAACCTCCAGTCCGGCGCGTTTGGCAAAAGATTCGCGCTCTTCGTATTTGGCGGTATCATCGGGATTGCGGGCCTGCAACAGTAGAATTTTAGGTGACATTTGTATCTCGGTTCAGTGTAAAAATTTATGGGTGGTGGCTTTCGCCAGTTTTTGCTCATCGAGCGTGATCATTTCAAGTTCGTCGAGATTGATGTAGCCGTCTGAAATTTCAATGGGCCGGTTCACAATGTCGTCCTTGATTTTAAGAAAGAAACTCAATTCCGAAGGGTGATCAATCCCCGCCATTCCGGCAAAGATGGCGGCTTTAATGGTGCCCAGCGTAGAGCTGGCTTGAGAGCCAACCATAACGCCTTTGTTCTGTTTTTTGGCCGCGTTCAGCATTTTAAGCGATTGGGTGTACCCCGTACGGGCGGTTTTTATATTCAAAATATCGAAGGTGTCAAAGGCTAATTCGCGAGTCAGATCGCGCGGAGTAAAAGTGCTGTCGTCGGCAATGAGCGGTAAGGTGTTTGTCGCTCTCAGGCCGGCTCGTTCGGTTATCATTTCAACCGGTAAAGGCTCTTCCACGTAAAGGATGCCCAACTCGGCCAGTTGCCGTAACTGGGATTGGACCTTGGCAGGCAGCAGCCCTTCGTTGGCATCGGCGTAAAGCATTAATCCGCTGCCTTCAAATTCGGCCTGCAGCTCCCGGATGCGAGCCAGGTCGTCGGCAAAATTGCGACCAACCTTGACCTTAAAAACACGCACTCCCCGCTCAAACACCGATTTGGCTTCGGCCATCATCGCGTCTCGGTTAGAGATGCCGAGGATGTACGAAACCTTGATTTTGCGTTTGGCCGGGTTCATAAATGCCAGCAGCGTTTTTCCCTGCGATGTCGCGCGGGCTTCGTGTAGGCAAATATCTACAGCCCCCTTCGCCGCATGATTATTGGCGATAACTGCCAACGCAGCTTCAATCGATTCTTCATCATTAATATCAAGCCCAATCAGGTTGGGGGCCAAATGCTTTTGGATAATCGTGTGAACCGATTCCGGGGTTTCCCCATAAATGGTTGGGCGGGGCGGAGCCTCGGCCCGGCCAACGTAGCCCGTATCGGTCACAAGTTGAACGAGGACGTGCTCAACTTCATCCATGCGGCTGGCTTTACCCCAACTGAGGGCGCCGGCCATCGGTAATCTAAATGTTGTGGTGTGAATTTTTGCAATTTTTGACATAGGGTTATAGCGTGTTTTGTGTAATTAAATTTGACTCGATACTACCCAGTAGATCCAAACTTACCCCTTCCGCTTTGTGTCTCCCTCAAGACTCATCGTTATACATAGCGCGGCAAGCCGCAAATTAACAATGAATAATTAAGTAATTATTACTGTAACTACTTACCCCCCTCTAACTTCCCCCCCGATTCGGGGGGGATTGAGGGG
>CAYWSS010000095.1:0-11750 GCA_964460505.1 uncultured Caldilineaceae bacterium
ACCGTGTTTATTGATAGGTTTTGAGGGGGAGCATGTTCAGGGGTTAGGAGTTAGGAGTTAGGGGTTAGGAGTTAGGGGTTAGGAGTTAGGAGTTAGGGATTAGGAGTTAGGAGTTAGGAGTTAGGGATTAGGAGTTAGGAGTTAGGAGTTAGGAGTTAGGAGTTAGGGATTAGGGATTAGGGGTTAGGGGTTAGGGGTTGGGGAAAAGGCTAACCCCTAACCCCTAATCCCTTTTCATAAAAAAGAGGTTCCGATAAAACTTGCCGGAACCTCTTTTACTGCCGAATTTTTCAATAACCGGCAATTACTCATTATTCATTGTTCAAGCTTGTGCTTTGGCCGGATCATTTTTGCGGCGGAACAGCGCTCCAAATTCGCCCTGTTTCCAGGATACAACAATCGGTACCGCGGTGAAGATAGAGGAGTAAGTACCGCTGACAATCCCAACCAGGATGATCGTAATAAATTGGGTGATGGTAGACCCGCCAAATACCAGAATGGCCACCACCACAAATGCGGTACTGATAGAAGTGACAACGCTACGGGTGAGTGTTTCCAGCAAACTGCGATTGCAGACTGTCTCAAAGCGCTCATTGCGATAGCGGGGCAGGTTTTCGCGGATGCGGTCAAACACAATAATGGTGTCATGAACGGAATAGCCGATGACAGTCAGAATTGCGGTCAGGAAGAGGGCATCCATTTCCCAGCCCCACAGCATGCCAAAGGCGGCAAAGAGACCGGCTGTAACCAGAATATCGTGGAACATGGCCACAACGGCCGCTATCCCGTAGCGGAAGGCGTTGGGCACCGAGCGGAAGGCCCAGATAAAGAACAGCAAAATAGCAATGGCCGCCGCTAAAACCGCATACGTACCGGCCCGGGTAACTTCCTGGCCAATAGTTGGTCCCACAGAATCAAATCTCAGTTCGGTAAACCCGCCCAGTTGATTTTTGAGCCGGCTGTGAACCTGGGCTTTGGCTTCGTCGTCCAGATATTTGGAGCGAATGAGAATGGTCTCTGTGCCCAATTGCTCGGCGGTGGTTACGGCGGTATCTTTAAAGTCGGTGCCATTGTAATTAAAATCAGTAAATATTTGCCGAACATCGGCGGGTTGGGGTTGCTCATCAAATTGCAACTCCATCAACGACCCGCTGGTAAAATCGATGCTGAGTTTGAGCGGCGAGCCAAATTGGGCCGTCGAGACCGCCATCAAGATAATACCCAGGCTGATGACAATAATGGAGAAGATGTAGTAGAAACGCCGTTTGCCTACAATATCGAGCAGGCCCGAAACCCAACTGGCCGGAGCTTTGGCGCTTTTTTCCAGATTGATGCCTAACAGGAAAGGATTATTTTTGAGCGATTCACCGGTTAGGCCGAGCATCAACCGCAAAAAAGTGCGGGTAACCGTGATGGCCGTGAAGATGTTGGTGATAACACCCAACGCCAACGTGATAGCAAATCCTTTGACAATGCTGGCTCCAAAGTTGGTGCCAAACCAGTAGAGGATAACGCAGGTGATGAGCGTACTCAGGGCCGAGTCTCGAATGGATGGCCAGGAACGGGTGAAACCCAGTTCCATAGCAAATTTCAGGCTTTTGCCGGCGCGCAGCTCTTCTTTCATACGCTCAAATATCAAAATATTGGCATCTACCGCCATACCCACCGACAGGATAAAACCGGTGATGGCCGGCAACGTAAGCGTAACCGGGATGAGTTTGTAAAGCCCAAAGTTGAGCAGGGCGTATATTACCATTGCCAGGGCAGCCATGGTGCCGGGCAGCCGGTAATAAACAATCATAAAGAGCAAAACTATAACTAATCCAACGGCCCCGGCCCGGACGCTGCGTTGTACGGAGTCCTGGCCCAATGTTGGCCCTACAGAGCGGTTCTCTACCACTTTGAGCGGTACCGGCAGCGCCCCGTAACGCAACTGAATGGCCAGCGCCTGACCTTCTTCTAACCCGGATTGCCCCAGCGAAATAGTGCCGTTGGTATCAATTCTGGCATTTACGGTGGGGCAGGAGAGGACTATCTTATCCACAATAATGCACAGATAGTTGCCAACATTGTCGCCGGTGTATTCGCCAAACTTTTGGCCGCCCTCAGAATTGAGGCTGAAGTTAATTTCAACTACGCGAGAGGTGGGGTTGAGGCCGGCATTGCTCACTTCTTTCAGGCCGCTGCCGGTGATGATGGTTTCGTAAACAGTCTCCGGGGTTGCTTCGCCTTCAGTCGATTTAACAGGGGTTTCCGCCGCGTTGCCTTCTCCGGCAGTGGTCTTAATGGTTGTTCCCCGGGGGATGGGGGCGCTGCCGGCATCCACAAATTCCAGCAGGCCGGTTTCTTTGATGGTGCTGATGGCCATGTTGGGGTCGGATACACCCGGTAATTCAACGATGATGCGGTTTTCACCTTGAATTTGAACCAGTGGCTCGGTAACGCCCAACCCGTTTACGCGGTTATCAACAATAATCCGGGCGGCTTCCATTGAGTCAGGCTGGAGTTCCTGGCCTCCGGGCAGGTCAGCTTCCAGCACAACTTGCAGCCCGCCCTGTAAATCCAGGCCCTGATGCATTTTTATGCTGCGTTGCTGGCTGCCTTGCCAGGGAAGAAAGGCGGCCCAGGTGGGTACATTGCTTTGATCCCCGCCAGAGGGCGGCATTGTAAAATTGAGATTGGTGGTGACTACCCAGGCAAGGGTTGCAGTCAGTAGTAAAATTCCTATAAATATGCTAACAGTACGTCGTTCCATGGAGATTAGTAAAACCTTTACAGTATTTATTAAGAGATTTTTGACGTTATCGGGCTAATTTTTATGGTAGTGGTTAAACGGTAACAGATGGAGTCTCAAAGCTGGCTTTGAAACTCCGGATTCATCAGTTACCACTTAACCACCACCAATTTTATTATGATAACGCACGATCAATATTAGTTTCAAGGCGTCATTATGCAAACAGAACGATTATAATGCTTGCCCATGACGATGTCAAATGACGCACCCACTCGACTAGCGGCGGGCGGGGCGGCGGCGTTTGGGTTGTTCGGTTGGGTGCGTTATAGGGCTGGTTGCCAATTCCGGACGTTTGCGGCGATACCAAAATGTTACCACACCGATAATGATCAAAATGATGCTCACAATTTGAGCTGTTGGAATACCGGACATCGTCCAGGCATCGGGGCGCAGGGTTTCAACCAACATTCTGCCCACCGGATACCAGACCAGGTAGAACGAAACCAAATCGCCATCAAGTAATCTGTCTGCAAATTTGCGGGCCACCCACATCATCAGGACAAACCCCAGCAGGTTCCACATTGATTCGTACAGGAATACAGGATGGAAGGTGGCCGTCAGTGGATAGGCGGTTAAATCGTTGAATGGGGGAATGCGTTGATTGACATTGGTAATGAGAATGCCCCACGGCAGGTCGGTGGGAGGGCCGTACAGTTCCTGGTTAAAGTAGTTGCCCCAGCGACCGATAGCCTGGGCCAGCAACATGCCGGGGGCCAGAATATCAAGCCAGCGCCACACGTTTAATTTATGCCGGTTGGTGTAAATGATAACAGCTAAAGTCCCGCCAACCAGGCCGCCAAAAATGCCGATACCACCTTCCCAAATCATTAGCGCTGAAGGGAAGGGAACGACCGCGCCAAATATGGTCAGGTCAGTAAAGGGGTGTTCAAAAAAGTAGTAGCTAAAGCCTCTGCTGGCGCCCGATGGGGTGGACAGCACGTGGTAAATGCGGGCGCCGATAATACCCAAAATCAGCGCCCAGATGAGCAGATTCCAGACATGCTCGGGGTCTTCCCGCTTGCGCCGGGCTTCGATGGTGCCAATGTAGGCGGCAGCCAGTGCGCCCAATACAATCAGCAGACCGTACCATCGAATAGCAAACGGCCCAAATTCAAATAAAATAGGGTTGGTAGGGGATGGCATATCTTCTCCTTGTTACAACTTCACAGAATGAAGTGAATTATAGCATAGCGCCCCCCGACACGCTAAAGACGGGCATGGTTATCCGGCAAGCCCAGCTTAAATCCAATCCGATTACAAACTAAATTTTTTGCGACCTCTTCACAGGCACCAAAAGTATGGTATAATTAGGTGACCTGCTTCGAGTTTATCAAGCATAATAACTAATGCTCAACTCAGCCATTTACCAACAACCAGATTTGTTAAAGAATATTGTTGCCCATTGGGAAAAGCTTGCCGGCGGGCAATTGTTACTTATTTCACCTGAAGGTGAACTCCTGGCCGGTTCCGGCCTTTCCCCCTCTGTTTGGCAGCCCGTAGTCGAGCAACTTTCTTTACGCAGCCCCACCTTTTCTGATGCGGACGGTAAAAATATACTGGCAACTTCTCTAATCTATGATGAGCAAACGCTTGGCTATCTATTGGCCGTTGATGCCCATGAGGACCAGGTTTCACTTTTGGCCTGGGTTGCAGACGTTATAGTTACCCAGGCGATTGATGCTCACGCCATGCAGTCGATGACGGATGAGCTAATTGGTGCCTGGGACCAACTGGAACTTATTTTTCGGGTAACGGAGAATTTGGCTCTGACCGCCGATTTAACATCGGTGCTCCGCTCTATCTTGCACGAAATTAAGAAAGTAACGCATACCGAAGATGGGTTTATCTTGTTGCAGTTTCCCGAGACAATGTTATGTGTTGCCGCCGGCAGCGAGCACAAGCGCACTATGTGTGATGATGTTTTACTTAACAACCTGGTCCAGGCCAATCGAGTTGTACTGTGTAATTCAATATCGGCGTGCCGTCAAATTTGGCCCCACGTCCCCTGTTACGTGAATAATTTTGTAGCAACCCGATTTTATGTTATTGAAGAAAATACTCAGGCTGCAATTGGCCTCATTAATAAATCAGAGGCAGGTTTTACCGCCGGTGATTCAAAATTGTTGGCCGCCCTGGCCCAACAAGTGGCCACCATTATAAATAATCACCTTACCCATCAAAAGCTGGTCATAGAAGAGCGTGTCAGCCGTGAGTTGGAAATTGCCGCAGAGATCCAGGAGAGTTTGTTGCCCACCCAATTACCACAAATGGGGGGATTGTCTATGGCTGTTTCCTCGACCCCCGCTTCGGAGGTGGGTGGAGATTTTTATGATTTTGTCACGCTTGATGACAGGCATCTCACCTTGATAATTGGTGATGTTTCCGGCAAAGGAATTCCGGCAGCTATGTTAACCTCCGTAACGCGGACCATGCTCCGGGTAGAGGCTATGCGCGGCGAACCGCCCCATAAAATCATTCAGCAGGTCAACCACGTACTCCATCCGGATTTAAGCCGGGCGGACTCATTTGTAACCGTCTTTGTGGCCACCATCGATACGCTTGACGGAAAAATTACCTATGCCGGCGCCGGCCACACCCCTCCCTTACTGTGGCGCAGTCAAGATAAGTCGGTGGAGATGCTCAAAGCGACATCACTGCCGTTGGGTATATTTGATATTCAGGAAAATCAATCACGCACGGTGGATTTGTTCGCCGATGATACGCTTGTTTTTTATACCGATGGCATTACCGAAGCTCAGTCACCCAACTGTGACTTGTTTGGGCTTAACCGCCTCATCTCTGTTGTTGAATCGAGAGGCGGTGACTCTCCCGAGCCACTTCAGCAATTTATTCAGGCGGAGGTCAGCGATTTTCGACAAAACGCAGACTGGCAAGATGATGCCACCCTGTTGATTCTAAAAAACCTGTCGCAAACAGAACCTGTTATATCTCAGGGAACTTCCACCGTGGAGAAAACAGTAGATTTTCAGTACCCGGCTGATATGGATCATTTGGGCCAAATATCGCAGCAAGTTTCTAACACATGCCGGGCATTATCGGCGTTGCCGCCTGGTTCTCGCGGGGATGATTTTATTTACCTGATAGAATTGGCTATTTCTGAAATATGCACAAACATCATAAAACATGCGTATGGGGGGACCAAAGGGCAAATAAACGGTCAAGTTACGCTACTTAACAATGGGGTGCAATTAGACTTTTTTGATGAGGGGGCGGGGTTTGATCCTACCAGCGTGCCTGAGCCAAAAGCCGATCCCAACAACTTGCGCGAAGGAGGGTACGGGTTGCATATAGTCCGCCAAATTATGGACGTGGTTTCGTATGAAAACCAACCCGAAACGGGAAATCATTGGCACCTGATTAAATTCTTGCCGTCTCAAAAGCCGTAGCAATTCGTGTTACCCTATGTAAATTGCATCTTACATATTTAGCGATTAAAATGGGTGTCTCAAAAGTTCTGAAGGGCACATAATCAAAAAATTTACCTGAATGTGCGGGAGGAATGTATGGAAATCTTATGCAAGTCCGTATCAACCGATGTGAGCACTGTTTCTTTTAACGGCGCCCTAAATGCTCGATCGGCGGAAGAAGCCAAACAAACGTTTAGAAATCTTGTTGAGCAGGGAGTTAGCCAGGTAATTGTAGACCTGAACCAGGTTCCATTTATCGATAGCTCTGGCTTGGCTGCGTTAGTATCCGGGTTAAAAACATTGGGCGGCGAAGCGGCCAATTTAAAGTTGGCGGCGCCCCAATCACAGGCTCGGCTGTTGTTTGAGCTAACCATGTTTGATCGTGTGTTTGAAATTCACGACAGTGTGGATGATGCTCTGAATAGCCTTAACGCCGGTTAGTTGATAAAAGTTGCATGATAACCAGTTAATGAATGTTTCACAGCAAGAGTTGAAAGGAAACATTACCATGATTCGCCTGGATGGCCGGTTAGATGCGCAAACCAGCCATCTGTTAAGAGATGTCTTACACCAGCTTCTGAAAACGGAACACAGAAGAATAATTGTTAATCTCGAAAGTGTTCCCTTTATTGATAGTTCTGGTTTGGTTGCACTGGTGTCGGGTTTGCGATTGGCCAATGAAAGTAAGGCAAAAATCGCTTTGTGCGGGGCCCAATCTCAAGCCCAGATTGTGTTCCGGTTAACAATGTTAGACAGAATATTCTCAATTCATCCATCACCTGCAGAAGCCGGACAAAGCTTAATGTAATTGGGTAGAAGATTTCACTTGTGTCCCAAAAAATTCTTATTATAGATGATGCCCTCCATATTCGACGGTTAATTGCCCGTATGCTTAACCTGGCAAATTTTAACGTTCTGGAAGCATCCAATGGATTACAGGGGTTACAGATTTTAAAGGAGCACAAACCGGTAATTGTAACTTGCGATATTTCAATGCCTGTCATGGACGGCTTTCAATTTCTCGAAGCAGTCAAACAGGACCCGGAAATTTCCGATGTGCCGGTAATTGTGGTCACAGCGATGGGCCGGGCAGAGGAGACGGCTAAAGCCAAAAAACTGGGGGCTGATGCCTGTTTAACCAAACCGTTTAGTTCCAGCCATCTTTTAGAGGTAATTAATACGCTGCTTAAGAAATAATTCGTTACCCGACAAACCTTTCCGGAAGCTTGGTTTTAGACCGAAAGTATCCGATAATTAGAGCAACCTGGCTCTATAGCAGCTTCCGGGAAGGTGAATTTACCCAGATGCCGGGTAGCAAATCTGCCGGCCAGATTTTTGGAAATACAAAAAAGGCTCTGTTAATTTAGCAGAGCCTTTTTGTTTTTTCTGGTACAATATCAGGCTACTTCGGGTACAGTCTCTACAGATTCTTCTGTGGATTCAATCACGTTGAAAACTATTTTTTCATCTTCTAAAACAGCCTCAATGGTGTCGCCGGGAGAAAACTGTTCTGCCAAAATACCTTCGGACAGGCCATCTTCGATTCTATTCTGAATAACTCTCCGCAACGGGCGTGCGCCAAAGTCAGGATTGTATCCTTCTTCGGCCAGTGATTCTTTTGCCTCTTCAGAGATAATCAGCGCAAGTTCGTGCTCTTTCAACATTTCGTAAACATGAGCCAGGAGCAGGTCAACAATTTTGCCAATTTCTTTTCGAGACAGGGCGCGGAAAATAATGGTGCCATCCAGCCGGTTTCGGAATTCCGGGCGGAAGGTTCGTTCCATCTCTTCCATCACTTTTTTGCGCATTTTTTGGTAGTCTTGTTCTTCGCTTACATCCTCAATACGCTTAATGTTGAAACCAAGGCTTGTTCCGCGCTTGATAAGGTCTGCCCCCACGTTAGAGGTGAGGATAAGGATGGTGTTGCGGAAATCAACACG
Source organism: uncultured Caldilineaceae bacterium (assembly GCA_964460505.1). Taxonomy (GTDB): domain Bacteria; phylum Chloroflexota; class Anaerolineae; order 4572-78; family J111; genus J095. The sequence continues at coordinate 8,163 of CAYWSS010000095.1, forward strand.
CTTGCCTTTTGCATCACTGAGTTGCCCATCTTCCATAATTTGCAGCAGAGTGTTAAAGGCCTCGGGGTGGGCTTTTTCAATTTCATCAAAAAGAATAACGCTGTAGGGACGGCGACGGACGGCTTCTGTAAGTTGCCCGCCTTCTTCAAAACCCACATATCCGGGTGGCGAACCCACCAGCCGGGCCACATTATGGCGTTCCATGAATTCGCTCATATCCAGTTTAATGAGCGCTTCTTCGCTGCCAAACATAAATTCGGCCAGTGTTTTTGCCAACTCGCTTTTGCCTACTCCGGTAGGCCCAAGAAAGATGAAGGTACCAATAGGACGGCGTGGATCCTTTAATCCGGCTCTGGCCCGGCGAACGGCCTTTGAAATGGCCTCTATAGCCTCATCCTGCCCAATAACCCGCTTGTGGAGATCGACTTCCATTTGCAAAAGCCGTTCCTTTTCTTCCGTAGCCAACCGGCGCACCGGAATGCCCGTCCACATTGAAACCACTTCGGCGATATCCTCTTCTGTTACCAGGGGCATTGGAGAGGAGGAATCCTCCAGGTTTAGATCCAAATCATCCAGACCTTTATCATCGGGCAGTTGAGGAATTTTGGAAAAACTGAAATCTTTAAGCTGCGGGGCCGGCTCTCCCATTCCTGCCAGCCGCCCTTGTTCGGAGGCAAATGGAACTTTGTAAAGGCGTACCCTGGCGCCGGCCTCGTCAATCAGATCAATGGCTTTGTCAGGCATAAAACGGTCAGTAACATAGCGGGCCGCCAGATTGGCGGCAGATACCAGCGCATCGTCTGTGATTTCAAGGTTGTGGTGGGCTTCGTAGCGGCTGCGGATGCCTTTAAGGATTTGAATAGTTTCATCTATTGTAGGCTCTTCGACCATAACCGACTGGAAGCGGCGCTCCAGAGCGGCGTCTCCCTCAATACTTTTGCGATATTCATCTAACGTGGTTGCCCCGATACACTGCAATTCACCTCGGGCCAGAGCGGGCTTGAGGATGTTTGCAGCGTCTACGGAGCTGCCGGCAGAACCGGCCCCAACCAGCATGTGCAACTCGTCGATAAACAAAATGGAGCCGGACTCTTTGATTTCGTCGATAACCCGTTTTAGACGTTCTTCAAATTGACCCCGGTACATGGTGCCGGCCACCAGCGATCCCACATCAAGCATAACCACGCGCTTGTCTAACAGGGTATCCGGCGCTTCTCTGTTTACAATGCGTTGGGCCAACCCTTCGATGATCGCGGTTTTTCCAACACCAGGTTCGCCGATGAGCGCCGGATTATTTTTTGTGCGCCGAGACAAAATCTGGATAACCCGCTCAATTTCTATCTGACGCCCAACGACGGGGTCCAGCTTGCCTTGCTCTGCTTGCGCTGTAAGGTCGGTGCCCAGTTGGTCCACCAGTGGTGTGCCTTTTCCCCCCGATTCGCGGCTGGAGGTGGATGAGGACTGGGATGAAGTTTCCATCATTACCCGTGCGGTTTGGGAGCGAACTTTATCCAGCCCAACGCCTAAACCACGAAGCACGTCAACCGCTACACCTTCACCGGCCCGTACCAACCCCAGGAGCAGGTGTTCGGTGCCAATGTAATGGTGTCCCAATCGACGCGCTTCATCTACCGCAAGCTCAATGACCCGCTTTGTGCGGGGGGTAAGACTTAATTTGCCATACATAGCCCGCTGACCGCGGCCTACTGTACGCTCAACTCGTTCACGAATTTGCTTGGGGTCAACGCCAAGATCACGTAATACTCTGACAGCGACACCGTTTTCTTCTCGTACCAGCCCCAGGAGCAGGTGTTCGGTGCCAATGTAGTTGTGATTGAGACGTTGCGCTTCTTCCTGTGCCAGGGTTAAAACTCTTCGAGCACGTTTAGTAAACCGATCAAATTTATCACTCATTTATACATAAATCCTTAATGGTGGGTAACAAATTTATTTGCGTGATTTTATTGCTGGCACAACTTTGTGACAGAGCGTTCAGGCGTGGCAGATTTAGTTTTCTTCACCCTCTTCTGTGCTGTCTGCTTCTGATGTCTGGTCTTCCTGATATTCGGACCAGTTTTCCTTATCTTCAACCTGTTTCATGCTTAATCCCATCCGCCGTCTTTCAGGGTCAATGTGAATGATACGCACTTTAACATCCTGACCTTCAGAGACAACTTCCCGGGGGTGGGTAATGTTTTTATCGGAAATTTCCGAAATGTGAATCAGGCCTTCAATCCGGTTATCAATGCGGGCAAACGCGCCAAAGTTGGTGAGTTTCGTAATAGTGGCATCAACAATTTGATCAATTTGGTAATAATCAAAGACTTCGCTCCACGGTTCCGGCTGCAACCGCTTCAGACTGAGCGCTACGCGTTGTTGATCATATTCAATGCTCAGAATATAAACATTAACCGAGTCGCCCACCTTTAAGATTTCACTGGGATGCGAAACATGGGTCCAGGCCAGTTCAGAAAGGTGAATCAAGCCATCAATGCCGCCGATGTCAACAAAGGCGCCAAAATCGGCCAGGCTGGTAACTTTACCGGGGCAGACATCACCCTCGGACATACTTTCCAGCAGCTTGGCTCTTTCTTTTACCTGTACCTTGCGCAGGTCATCTGCGGCAGCCCGTTCTGAAAAGATAAGGCGGTTACGGCTGCGGTCAACCTCAATAATTTTGAGCTTGAGGGTTTTACCGGTTAGCTGTTCCCATCTATCTGATTTGTTTGAGCCGCTGTATTGAACGCTGGTTAACTGAGAACCGGGCACAAATCCCCGGACGTGTCCAAAGCTGACAATGAGGCCACCTTTGTTGTTCCCAATAACTTTGCTTTCAATTATTTCTGTGGCTTCAAAAAGGCGTTCGGCTTCGTCCCAGTCTTTCTCGGCCCTCGCTTGACTGAGGGAGAGGATAATATGATCCTCCTCTTCACCGGGAGTTCTGAGGATGTACACGGGAATAGTGTCGCCGACTTTGATTGCGGCTAACTCTTCAGGGGTCAGGTTGTCCAGGTCTTTGGGTTCAACCAATCCTTCGTACTTGGCGCCGACATCAACAAATATCTCGCCGGGACGTTTGCTGGCGACAACACCTTTTACAATAGTTCTGGGCTTTATTTTTTGTAATGCATGTTCTTCTTGGGCTAAAAGCTCAGCCATCGACATGATCTGGTCATTAGTTGCGCTGGCCAAATTACTTCTCCAATAGGGAATTCTCATAATCAATGCGTTTTTTGCAAAACGCAGGGCTTTGAGTGAAAAGTATTATACTTAATTTCTAAACAAAAATCAAACAACGTTCTGGTCTGAGATTCCTCAAAAAACCAGGGGGTAGTATATAAAATTTTCTGATAGTTTAACTGTCTTGAATCACGGCAACGGCTTCAATTTCAACGGATGCCCCAAGCGGTAACGCCGCAACTTGTACGGTGCTTCTGGCCGGGGGAGCGCTGCTGAAGTAACTTCCGTAAACCTGATTGACGGCGGCAAAATCGGCCATATCCGTGACGAAGATTGTGGTTTTTACAATATTTTCCAGGCCGGTGTTTGCAGCAGCAAGCACTGCGCTTAGATTTTTCATGACCTGAT
>CAYWSS010000096.1:0-11747 GCA_964460505.1 uncultured Caldilineaceae bacterium
TTGCGTTAAAATGCGCGGTAGACTCAATGCATGTTCCGAGCGGCTCGGCGGCTGTGTTGATCGCTACGGCGGCCATATTGACAAATTTATTGGCGATGAAATTATGACCCTGTTTGGCGCGCCGCTAGCCCATGAAAACGACCCGGAACGCGCCCTGCGAGCCGCCCTCGAGATGATGCACGCGCTGGAAGATTTTAATCGGGAATTTGCCCGGCAAATTCCTAAACCGCTGGCGCTTCATTTTGGCATCAACAGTGGGCTGGTTATTGCCGGGGGAATTGGCACGGCGCAACGGCAGGATTACAGCGTAATGGGCGATACAGTAAATTTGGCCGCCCGGCTGGAAGACTTGAGTGACGCCGGTGAAATTCTGGTTGGGGAAAATACCTACCGTCAAACAGCTTCACTTTTTGAGTTTGAACCGCTGCCCCCGGTAACGGTTAAAGGCAAAGAACGGCCGGTGCGCGTTTATCGTCTGGTCAAGGCCAAAATGACGCAGCCAGGGCAAATCCGAGGCATAGAAGGGTTATATTCCCCGCTGGTGGGGCGTATTGAAGAGATGGTAACGCTCAGACAAGCCTTACAGGCCTTTTATAACGGTCATGGCAATGTCATCCCGGTGGTTGGTGACGCGGGCATTGGAAAATCGCGGCTGGTGCGTGAAATACAGGCAGTTTGCGCCAGAGATAAAGCGGCGCAATGGTTCAATGGCCGGGCCCTGTCTCATGCCGACAGCGCCGGCTATCTGGTGGCTCGCGAGGTGCTGTGCAGCATGTTGTGTATTGGCCCCGAAACCTTGCCCGTGGATGCCACCTCAATTTTGCGGGATGAAATGGAGCAGGTGATGCCGAACCGGGTTCAGGAAATTTACCCCTACCTGGCCTGTTTGCTGGAAACCCATTTGGACGACACCGCGTTGCAACGCATCAAATACCTCAGCGGAGAAGCGTTGGGCCGGCGAATTCTGCAATCGGCACGCGATTTTATTGTGGCCAAAACCAAACAGTGCCCGCTGGTACTGGTCTGGGAAGACTTACACTGGGCCGACCCATCCAGCCTCAAGCTGTTGGAAACATTGTTGCCAATAACGCAGCAACACTCACTCCTGTTAGTGCTAATCTACCGCCGGCCCATAAAAGGGAGCAAAATCTGGAATTTTCATCACAAAATATGCGCCAATAACCCCGACACCTCCACTACTGTTGAACTGCCGCCGCTAACAACTCAGGAAAGTGAGCGGATGCTGCAAAACCTATTAGGTTACCGGACGCTGCCGGATCATATCAGAAGCCAGATCATCACCAAAGCAGAAGGCAATCCCTTTTATCTGGAAGAGGTCATTCGATCGCTGATTGACAGTAAAACGCTGATCCGGTCCGACGATGGGCAAAGTTGGATCATTACAAAACCCCTTGAGCAGATTAAACTACCCGACACGCTTCAGGGAATAATTATGGCCCGTATCGATCAATTAACCTACGAAGCAAAACAAATTTTGCAAATGGCTTCAGTGGTAGGCCGGAATTTTTCGTTAAATGTACTAACCCGCGTTTGGAACGCGCAGCGACTTTCCGAACCGAAATCAGATAATGAGGGAGTTAAAGACCTCACCGGCCGGCTCGATACGCTGGAAACGCTTGACCTGATCAGCACAAAGAAAATTGCTCCCAGGTTGGAATACGCATTTAAGCACGTGTTTACGCAAGAATCTGTCTACGCCAGCCTGTTAATCAGCGACCGCCGCCGGCTTCATTTGCAGGTTGGCAACGCCATAGAAAATGCACTAGCCGGTAACCTTGATGAGGCGGACACAGTGCTGATGCTGGCTTATCATTTTGAACAAGCGCGGGATAAGCTCCGCAGCTTAAAATATTTACAAATTGCCGCCGACCACGCCTCCGCCACGTACGCCAACCGTGAAGCGCGGGCGCTATATTTGCGGGCGCTGGCGCAACTGGACAAAACCGATTTCCGGAACCGGTGGCAGATACTTGCCAAACTGGAAGAAATTCAGGACCGGCTGGCCCATCGAACCGAACAGGCAGATATTCTCACCCAAATGCAAACACTTTCCGAAATCCTGCAGGATGATCAATACCTGGCCATTACTCACAACCGGCGCGCCATCTATTTTGACAAAGTCAGCGAATATCAAGCCGCCGCCGAAGCTGCCGAGGTTGGCCTGCGCGTGGCCCGCCGCTCCGGAAACGAGCAGTTGCAGGCCAAAAGCCTTAATCTGCTGGCCCTGGCAGCCTGGCGCCGTTTTGATTACAGAGCCGTGCAGCGGTGGGCCGAGGCAGCGCTGGAAGCCCTGCGCATTGTCGGCGCGCCCGAGGTCAGGATTGCCGGCTTGTTTCACCTGGGCAAAGCCGGGTACCGGCTGGGACAATATGATCTGGCCTTGCGTTACACCGGTGCCGCGCAGGAACTGGCGCACAACACCGATAATCGAGATGGCGAAGCCGTGAGCCACATGATTCAGGGCTGGATTTACCAACGGCTGGGGGATTACGCTCTGGCCGAAAAACATTTTCAGGAAAAACTCCGGGTGCGGCGGGCCACCGGGGCCCGTTACGGCGAAGCCACGGCCTTGAGCCATTTGGGCTGGCTGGCCAAAGACCAGCACCAACCGCAGGCCGGCCTGGATTATTGCCAACAAGCCCTGAAAATATCGCGCGGCATCAGCGACAGAGAGAACGAATCTTACGCGCTAAGCGGGCTGGGCTTAAACTACGAACAGTTGAGCCGGCTTGATAAAGCCGCCGAATGTTATCAGGAAGCGTTGAATATTCATTCAGAAATTGGGGCCGGCACGCTGGCAATTTTTGACAGAAGTGGGCTGGCGCGCATTGCTCTGCTAAAAAATAATCCGGATGCCGCCCGCACCTGCATCAACATTGTGGCAGAGTGGGTATTATCCGGTAACGCTCAAAAATTTTGGGACCCGTGGATTATCTATCTGACCAGTTATCAAATTCTGACGGCGTTGGAGGAAATTGACACCGCCACCACAATTTTGCAGGAAGCGCACGCTGTACTGCATCAGCGGGCCAATGAAATCAGTAATCAGGACTTACGAACTCACTTTCTGACACAGGTAGAAACCAACCGAGAGCTTGAACGGGCCTGGAAATTGCGGCAGGTGGGGGTAACGGGATGAAGGTAAAAATTTGGGGCGCGCGTGGTTCCATACCTGCCCCAATTCGCCCGGAAGCGATTAGGGAAAAAATTGTTTCTGCCTTGCTGGGCATTGGCAAATTAGAAGGAAACCTGCGCGACAACCTCATTTCGGCTATTCTGAATGCGCCCCCGGCCAATCTTTCTGCCACGGACGAGACGGGCCATATTCAACAGAAACAGCGTCGTCAGATTGTTGATAATTATCTGGAGCGCCTGTCATTGTTGTCAACCACCACTGCCGGCGGCAACACCCCCTGTATCGAAATTTCGTCCGGCAACGAAATATTTATTATCGATGCCGGTTCTGGCATTAGAGACCTGGGGCAAAAATTAATGCAGGGGCCGTGCGGCCGGGGAGAGGGTATTGTTCACATATTTTTCAGCCACCCCCACTGGGACCATATTCAGGGGTTCCCCTTCTTTCGGCCGGCCTTTATTCCCGGCAACAAACTATTTCTGTACGGCGTTCACGATATGGAAGCGGCGCTTCACCGGCAGCAGGAATTTATCAGTTTTCCCATTTCTTTAGATTATATGCAGGCCGCCAAGACATTTACCCAAATAAAACCCAACGAAGTGTTGAATTTTGGAGAACTGCGTATTCGTAATATTTGCAATCACCACCCCGGCGACGCCTACGGGTATCGCTTTGAAAAGGGAAACAAATCTTTTGTGTACGCCAGCGACGCCTCCTATCCGGAAGGTATGGATTTACGCCCGTATCTTAACTTCTTTACCGAAGCCGACCTGCTTATTTTTGACGCCCAGTTTACCCAGCGAGAATCGGACGAAAAAGAGGATTGGGGACACAGCTCTTCTTTTGTTGGCGTAGAAATGGCGCAGCAAGCCAAAGTAAAAAACCTGCTTCTTTTCCACTACGACCCCACCTACTCTGACCAGGACCTGGAAAAAATATTGGATGACACCCTTAAATTTCAGCAGAACCAATACCCTGCCGCCCCGCCCGTCAATGTCATGATTGCCCGGGAAGGGCTGGAATTTGACCTGACCACGCCTCCCTCCACCCAGGTGCAGCAGGTGCCGGGCAGCAAAGCCGCAATTCTTAAACCGGGCGGAATTTTTGACGAACAGGTTGCGGCTAAAATGAGAGAAAACCTGAGCAAAATGGTCACCGATAATTGGCCTTCGCAGCTAATTATAGATATGACAAAAGTGGAGATGCTGCAAGTGGCCGGGCTGCGGGGCCTGGTAAAACTGCGCAAAGAACATCAGGGCAGGCCGATGGCCCTGGCCGGCCCCTCCATCAATGTCCAGCAGCTCATCGAGTTGGCCGGCTACCTGGATTTTTTTGCCATTTATCCCTCGGTTCACACGGCGCTTAACGCCCTGAAAGCCCGCGAAACCCTCAGCCTGCCGGGACAGGTACTCAAAGAGCGATACCAGATTGATTCTAAAATTGGCGAAGGCCGGTTGGGCACCGTCTTTAAAGCCACCGATACGCTTCAGGATTCTGCGGTAGCAATCAAAATATTGTCGCCGTCCTTTAGCGAAACCGCCCTTGAACAATTTTTGGGGCAGGCCCGGCAAATTGTAAATCTTAACCACGCCAACATTGTAAACGTCTACGATTGTGATGAAGATCGCGGCATCTCGTTTATGGCCGAAGAGTTGCTGGGCAACAAAACCTTGCAGAAAGTTATTGACGAATATCAGGGCAAGCCCATTTCGGAAAAAGTGGCCCTCAGCGTCGCTCAAGGCATTATTAGAGCGCTGGAATACGCCCACAATTACGGGGTGATACACGGTGATCTAAAACCAAAAAACGTGCTGATGGCCGCCGATACCGTAAAAGTTAGCGACTTTGGCCTGGGGCGGCTGGAAGGCGGCAAAGTTTTAATCAATTTCGATGTTCCGCTGGCGTTGGTTTCCGCGCGCTATCTGGCCCCGGAACAGGTGATGGGGCAGGAAATTGATACCCGGACCGATCTGTACGCCTTTGGCGTAATTCTGTACGAGCTATTTACCGGCGCCCTCATTTTTACGGGGTCTGATCAGGAAATTATTGAGTTTCACCGCAGCCAGTCGCCTACGCCTCCCCGCGAGTTGAATCCGCAAATTTCCCGCCCGCTGGAACATCTGATTTTGAGGTTGCTGGACAAAGACCCGGCCAAACGATATTCCACGGCCCGGCAGGTGCGGCAGACACTCAACAGTATGACCGTCACCGTCAGCCGTGATAACCTTCCCCCTTCCTACGCTACCGAGCGAACGCCGGCGCTAACCGGACGCTCGGAAGCTATGCAGCAGCTTACCGAATTGTGGGCCAAAACAAAAAATGGACAGGGGCAGATTGTTTTTATCAGCGGACAAGCCGGCGTTGGCAAAACCCGCCTGCTGCAAGAATTGGCCGGCCGCCTGGACCAGGCCACCATTTTGATGGGGGATTGTCAGAGAGCAGAGGGAGACCGCCCGTACCAGCCCTTCACCTCGGCTTTAGAGACCTACCTCCAAAATACACCGGAGAAAACAGCAAGCAAAAATGTGGGGCAGGTGTACCGGGAAATCAGCAACATGATTCCGGAAATTTCGCAAGCCCTGTCCACCCCCGCAGCCACAGTCACCGGCACAGCAGCGCCGGCTCAACGCAGCGTTTTGCAGTCTATAGGCCAGGTTACTGCCGAATTCCCCTGGCTGCTCATTCTGGATGATTTACACTTTCTTGGCTCAAACAGCGTCAAACTGCTGGACTATCTGGCCCGTCACGCAGGGCAGATGTCGCTGATGATTGTGGGGGCGTTTGATCAAACTGTGGTATCTCAAAATACGGCGTTTGAAAAATTGGCAGAGCGCGTTAGCCAACAGGCCAACTGCACCACAATCACCCTGAAGCCGCTGGCCGAAGAGGGTACCCAGCAGCTACTGGAAAGCATCTGGTCGCAATCTGTACCCGAAGACCTGGTAAAAGCCATCTGCAACCGCACGCAGGGAAACCCCTTCTTTATTGAAACCATCGCCAACGGGTTGATTGACGAAAGCGTAATTAATTGGCGCGATGAAAAATGGCATTTTGGCCCGGTGATGGATGTTGGCTTGCCAAAGAACATAGACAACGCAATTTTGCGGCGCATCAACCACTTAAGCAGAGAAACGCAAAGCCTGCTCAATCAGGCCGCCATATTAGGCCCCATTTTCAGCTTTGACGATCTGAACGAACTGAGTGACCTGTCTGAATGGGACGCGTTGGAAAGCATCAACATTGCGCTGGAACGACAGTTGCTTAAAAACGCGCCCGGCGAGCAGGTTTTGCGCTTTAGTCATCCGCTTGTTCAAAAGGTACTGTACAACAATCTCAGCTCGCTGAAACAGCGATTGCTGCACCGTGAGGCCGGCGAGGCGCTGGAACGCCGTTACGCCGCTGAGGCCGGCAAAATAGCCGAACAGTTGGCTCGCCACTTTTTCAAAGCGGGAGAGATGGAAAAAGGGATGCGGTACAGCATTCGCGCCGGTAAACAGGCCAGAAAACTGTACGCCAATCAAAACGCGCTCTACTGGTTTACCCTGGCCCTGGATATGGCAGACCTGGTAGATCCAAACACAGTTACCCGAGACCATCGATTTGATCTGCTCCTGTCACTGGAGAATCTGCACCATATTCAAGGAAACCGCGAGGAACAAAACGCGATCCTGAACAACCTTCAGAATTTGGCTCAAATCTTAAATGATCCCGTAAAACAGGCGCAAGTCCACAATCGCCGCGCGATTTACGAGTACGCCATGAGCAACCCCACAGAAGCCACCACTGAGGCTCAAACCGGGTTGATTGCCGCCCGACAGGCCACTGCTCCGGTTTTAGAAAGCGAAAGTTTAATTCAGTTAGCCACTGTTGCTCTGTACCGGGGTCAATTTGATACCGCCCGCGAACACCTGTACGCCGCAAAAAACAATCTCGCTGAGACCGAACAGCCCAAAATTGAAGCGCGCCGGTTGAATGGTTTGGGCGCCCTTTACCAATTTTTAAACGACTATACTGAAAGCGAGCAATACTACCGGCAAGCCGTTGAAATGAGTCACCGTGCCGGAGACCGAAACGGCGAGGCTGTTTATCTGAGTAACCTGGGCGAAATTCTTTTAAAAAAGGGGGACTTTTCCGATGCCCTGCTGCACCAGCAGCAGGCGTTGACTATTGCCCGGATGACCGGCAATACTCACAACAAAGCTCACAGTTTAAACAGATTAGCTGCCACATTTAACAAATTGGGCAGTTTTGATATTGCCCGTACCTTTGCCGAAGAGTCAAAATTGCTGCATTACAAAATTGGCGACGAGCAGGGTATGGCCATGGATCTGCGAATTCTGGGCGCGCTCTCTCTGGCAAACAAAGATTACGTTACGGCCCGGGATTACATTGGACAAGCGCTGGAAATTTTTCAATACAAAAAGCATAAATCAAGACAGGGCAAGACCTGGTTGGATTTGGCGATGGCTCTGGAAGGGCTGGGACATCTTCCAAAAGCAACCCACGCATTTCAGCAAGTACACGGGGTTGCCGCAGAGTTAGGCAATCAAACCGGTGTCCTTGATGCTAAAACCGGGTTGGCTCGCTGCCTGCTGGCCGAAAATAAACTTGATGAAGCAAATGACAAAATAGCCGGCTGCCTGAAAGAACTGTCGGCCGGCAACGTCATTTGGCAGGTCATTTATCCGGCCAACTTCTATTTAACCCTCAATCAAGTGTTGCAGGCCGCCGGGCAAGCTCCTGAGGCAGAATCCATTCTGAGCCAGGGTTTGGCCCTGATTCAGGATAGAGCCCACCGTATTACGGATCCTCATTTAAGATCCGCCTTTCTGGAAAACGTTCCGGCAAATAAGTCATTGCTAAATCAACAGCAGGAAAAAACAGAATAGTCGATTTGTAATCGTTTACCCCCCTCCAACTCCCCCCGCCCACGGGGGAGGGCTTTAAACTTCCCCTCGTAAACGGGGAGACGCGAAGCGGGGGGTGAGGAGTGGGTGGTTACGTCGATTTCCAGGTAGAATTTCATCTTCTTTCTCAGTAAATTTGTCACTCTACGCTACCTGACATCTGGGTAAATTCACCTTCCTGGAAGCTGTTGTAGAGCTAAGTTGCTCCGGTTATAGGATATTTTCGGTCTAAAACTGAACTTCAGAAAGGTTTGTCGGGTAACGAATTTGTCACTAACAAATGTTATGGTAATCTGCTATACTAATAGTAAGCAGATTTCACGTTCAGCTAAATACTCGATACATTCCGAATCCCTATCCGGCTGTCTCGCAAATTTACATTCACATAATTATGTCAGAGGAGCGAAAAATGTATAACACAATTTTGGTGCCGCTGGACGGCTCTGAACGGGCAGAAACTATTTTGCCGCACGTGCAGGAAATTGCCCAACTTCACAAAGCAAAGATTATTTTCTTGGGCGTCCTTGAACCTCCCCACACTATTGTTTCGCCGGATGGAATTTACATCCCCACTGAGGATATTATTCAGGAGCACCACCAGGAAGTAGAAAACCGGCTGAAAGAGCAGCAGGCCAAATTTCAGAAAATGGGCTTTACGGCTGAAATTCAGGTCGCCTACGGCAGGGTTGTCGATGAAATATGCCGGGTTGCCAAGGAGGAAAATGTAGACCTGGTTGCGTTTGCCAGCCACGGAAGAACCGGCCTGGCGCAGGTCTTTTACGGCAGCGTCGCCGCCGGCATCCTCCACCGCATCGACCGCCCCCTGCTGTTGGTTCGGGCAGAGTAACCTCTGGACAATTGGTTTATACTCAATAGATCCAAATTTCGAGGAGCCAGCACTGCGTAGCGTCAGATGCGGCTCCGTTCGGCATCTGAGGATGCCTCACTCCTCAAATTTTAATCCGCTGATCCTGGCTTTTGCAACAATACCGAAAATTTTTTCCCCCAACTTTCCGGTATTGTATTTTATTTGGGTGCAATTAAAATGAGTTGGGGGGGGAATGGGGAGACACCCCCCCAAGCCCCCCGGCCTGGGCGCTTTTTAACTCATTTTAAACACAGCCATTTTATTTATTGCCACAGATTAGTCAGGTGGACAAAGCAAAGATAATTCCCTCTTGACAACTTCTCAATTATTCAATATAATCACATTCAATTAGTCAATATTGACTAATCAATAATTTTTGAATTGAAAGAAAGTTATGGAACGAAAACTACTTCTTCTGGGTATGCTGCGCGTGGATGAAATGTACGGCTACCAACTCAATGAATTTATTGACGCTCATTTAGGGTCAGCCATTAATCTAAAAAAACCCACGGCGTACAACCTGCTCAACAAAATGGCCAACGATGGCTGGATCTCGTATCGAGAGGAGCAGGAAGGAAATCGCCCGCCGCGCCGGGTTTATACCATTACCGCTGAAGGTGAGACCGCTTTTCAGAAACTACTGCGTGATAGCCTGGCCGGTTACCATCGGGCCGAGTTTCGCAGTGATATTTCGCTTGCTTTTTTGGATCAGATCCCCCCGGACGAGGCATCAGTGCTGCTGCAAAATCGCCGGGCCAAAATTGAAGAATTGTTGGAACCGCTGCGCGGGTTTCAGGACGAGCACCAGGGGAATATGGCGCTGCTACTAGAACACCAACGCCGCTATCTCACCGTCGAGCTGGATTGGCTGGACGAGATTGTTGCCCATATTTTAAAAACGCAATAGATTTTTGGCTCATGTTCAGTGAACCCGTTCCGTCAACGAATGTTAAACGAATGAACACCGGCCGATATTCATTTACACCTGCACTGCCCGCCGGCGCAAGTGTTCGTTGGCTATTCGTTGACGCAAATGTCGATTTTACTGAATTTGTGCCATGAGTCAGATTTTTTTATCTTAAGGTTCTCTCTGGTAGTTTGCAGGATCGCTCTATAAAAAACGTATTATCTGCCACAAATTACACTAATTTCACTAATTTTTTATTTTTTTCGTGTTAATTCGGGCAATTCGTGGCAAATTCTTTACTTTGATCCCGCGAAATCCTGTAGAGCCAAAATAGTGAATGGTAATAGGAGTTTTCCATTGACCTAAAGTTTGGGGTTAAAAGCCAAAAATTGTAACTACTTACCCCCCTCTAACTCCCCCCCCGATTCGGGGGGGATTGAGGGGGGGTAAAAACGGCAAAAGGCCGCTACTATAGCGGCTACAAAGGTGTGTGCCTAAGTAGTTACCAATGATGAATATAAAAATGATTTTCAGGAGAACACAAGATGCCATTTTATTTAGCGGTTAAAGAAATGTTTCGTAACAAACTTCGATTTACGGTAATCGTTCTAATTGTAGCGTTGGTGACGCTGCTGGTGATATTTCTGGCCGCGATGGGGGACGGATTAGCGCAAAGCACCAAGGAATACATTGAAACCATTGATGCGGAACTGATTGTGTTTCAATCGGACGTGGACCTTTCGCTGCCGGCCAGCCGCATGGGAACCTCCCGGCTAAATGACCTTCGCCGTTTAGACGGCATTGAAACCGTGGGGCCGGTTGGTTTTAGTGTAGCCTCAATTATGCTGAAGCGAGGCGACGAACTGGAACGGCTCGATGTATCTTTGATTGGCGTGGAGCCTGGCATGCCCGGTGCGCCCTCGGTATTCGAAGGGGCTGCATTGGGTGATGAGCGAGCCAAAGAAGTTGTTATCGACCGGCACGTGCTTGATCGGGTAAATATCCCGTTGGGATCAACCGTCAGTATCAAAGTGACCCAGGGCGCCGAGGAGCAATTTTATGACCTCACTGTGGTTGGATACACCGAGGGCAAAAAATATAACTATCTCCCCGGAATTTTTGTTCCCCTGCGCGTGTGGGACAGGGTGAAACCGCAAGACCGGGTGGGCGGTGGCGGAGAGCCTGTTTTTACGGTGGCCGCCATTCAACTGGCTAACCCATCTACCGAGGCTGAAATGTCCCGGGCCATTGAGGAAACTGTTCCCAGGGTCGAGGTCACCAACCCGGTAACTGCCTATGAAGCTTTTCCGGGCTTTAGCGATATGATGGATGTGGTTGATACCCAAAAAATCTTTGTGTTGCTCATTGCTCTATTGATAATTGGCGGTTTCTTTCAAATTCAGGCGCTGCAAAAAATTGCGCAGGTTGGCATGCTCAAAGCGATTGGGGCTTCAAAGTGGCTCATCGCCCTGGCCTTGCTGGTCCAGGTAATGTTGACCACAATCTGCGGTTTGATTATCGGTGGCGGCGGGGTGTGGGTTTTGGCCTTGATGATGCCCCCCACCATTCCGTTTGTATTTGATGGCCGGGAAATTATTATTGCGGTGGGCGCGTTATTGGCCATCGGCCCCATTGCCGGCCTCATATCCATCCGAACCTTACTCAAAGTTGAACCGCTTAAAGCCTTAGGGTTAGGCGTGTAATCAGGAGCCGCCAAGGGCGCGGGGGGTATCCCTCCACGCTCCCGCCGCCATAAGACCGTAATCCTGTGGACAAGTTAGCAGTCCTACGGAATGATAATCACATTGTCATAGGAGTTGTCACGATCCTGACAGCTCACCACCAAGAATAAAAATTGCCCTCACCCCCGTCGCTGACGCGACACCCCCTCTCCCAATTTGGGAGAGG
>CAYWSS010000097.1:0-11722 GCA_964460505.1 uncultured Caldilineaceae bacterium
GTAATAATCTATAAGCCACTATTATAAGGGTAAAGCCAGGGCGTAACGATGTATAGTTGAATCACAACAAGATTTTGTGAAAGGGAACACATTTCCATGTTCCTCCAAAAAATAGAAAAATTAAAAGAAAAAGTCAGTTACGACATTACGCTCGTTATAACTTATTTGTTGAATATAAGTCACCTGACTGTTTTTATTGGCTCCCTTTGTGGCGCCCTTTTCTCCGTTCTGTGGTTTTCCCCCGCCCGCCACAACTGCTGCTTCTTTGGTGGCAAAAGGCCCGGCCTCCGGTGCCGTTTGAGTCCCACAACCAGACAAGCCTACAGCCGCAATTAGAAAAAATCCCCATAAAAATTGAATAAATCGCATAATATTCCTCGGTTAGTTAGGGGTTAGAGAAAGGCTGATCGCCTCGTGTACCCTAACTCCCAACTCCTAATCCCCAACTCCCAACCCCCAACCCCCAACCCCCGGTTCCTAACCCCTGAAGTTAAGATTATATCTACCAGGCTCAAAGCGTCAAAGTAATCAAGTTGTGCTATAATTGCGCGTTATGAATCAACGATCAGAATTTGCCGACAACGGCTCAACATATCGCGCATCAACTGGAATCAACCGGTTACAGAATTTTGGATTGGCAGCCGTCATTTTGACATTTACCGGACTTGGTTTGCTGTACGATTTTACAGTACCGCTGTTTGAGAAGCCGGATGAGCTGAAACATTTTGCCGTAATTCAATATATCCAAACGTATCATCGTTTGCCGGTTGTACAGGCCGGTGTTTACAAACTGTGGGATCAGGAGGGAACACAACCGCCCCTGTACCACATGGTGGCAGCCGCAGCCACTTCCTGGCTTAATCTGAGCCATTTTGAGGAACCGCCGCGCAATCCCCACTACGTTGATGATCGCTCTTTTGTGTGGCGCGAGCGCGGCAACAACAACCTTTACCTGCACCCTGCCAACGAAATGTGGAATTTTTCTGCCGTCAATCTGGCCGCCCGAATATCACGCTGGATTTCGCTGCTGGCCGGGGGGGTCACAATCGGTCTCACATTCTGGTTAGCCCGGATAATTTTCATTTCCGGTTCAATCAGTAAATCGAACAATAATCGGTTAACAATTAACAATTGTCAATTGACAATTGTTAATTCCATTCCGTTGCTGGCTGCCGCGTTGCTCGCCTTTATTCCCCAATTTTTGCATGTCAGTACCGCCATTACCAACGATGCGTTAAGTGTAACCCTTGCGGCTGCGGTCCTGGTTGTGCTGGCCCTTAGTATCAGGCGTGGCCTGTCGCTCCGTTACGCTGTTGTTCTGGGGGTGCTTTTAGGGCTGGGGGCCATTACCAAACTGAGTTTGCTCTATTTGGGAGTGCCGGTTGGCATCGTTTTTCTGTACAATTTTTATCGTCACCGTTCGCCGGCCGGCTTGCTTAAATTTGGAGCAATTGCCGGCGGTTTAACGCTGTTTCTGTCGGGTTGGTGGTTCTGGCACAACTGGCAACTTTATGGCGATTTTTCAGCCCTGAATGCTCACTTGCTTTACCGGGGCGGTGCCCTCGATCCTGCGCCCACGCCGGCCCAAATCTGGCAAACGGAAATGGTTGGTTTGGAATTATCGTTTTGGGCAGCGTTCGGAGCCGGCCAGATTTTGGTGGAACCGTGGATATATTCAATCTTGCGCTGGTTCAAAGTAATCCCAATTTTGGGAATAGTTCTCGGTGTGTGGCGCATGTTTGGGAACCCGGTTCCAGCCGATGACATTCTCCCGAAAAGTAAGGGATCAATCACCAATTTTTTCAATCGAATTAAATATAACAGGTCAAAATTGATAATTTTGGCGCTGCTCCTGCTGTGGGTTGCCATTATTTTTGTGGCGTTGCTGCGCTGGATGCAAATAACCCCCGCTTCTTGGGGCCGATTGCTCTATCCTGCGCTCCCGGCCCTGGCTGTGCTTTCCGCCTGGGGTTTGTCTGAGATTGCCATTTCCATCGCACATATCACGTGTCACGCATCACGCTTGTCCTGTATCATTGCCCTGACAATCTTCTGGCTGGCGCCACTGCTGTTATTGGCCCTGGCTATTGCCGGCCCGCTTTATTATACTACGGCGGCCTACGCCAAAACGCCGCTGGTAACGGAAGATCGTATACCCACCGCTACCAACCGGCTCAATTTTTATTACGGTGATGAGCGATTGCGGCTGATTGGGTACCGGCTGGAGCAAGAATCGGTTCGGCCCGGCGAGTGGCTGCCGGTGACGTTGTTCTGGCAGGCAACCCAACCCATCGACAAAAATTACAGCACCTTTGCGCATCTGCTCGATCAGGCCGGAACCCCAATGGCGCAGGCCAATAGTTACCCTGCCGGCGGTAAGTGGCCCACTTCACTGCTGGAGCCGGGTTTGGTGCTGGCAGACACAACTTACATTTTTGTCCCGCCCGATGCTGAGGCTCCGACGGCGACGCGATTGGCCATGGGAATATTTGAGTTTGACGATCCGGAGCGGGCCGCAAAACCGGCGGTGAGCAGCGCCGGCAATCCTGTTGAACCGTTGGTAGAGGGGCCGCCTCTGCTGCCGCACCAATGGCCGGAGTTGTATCCGGCGCAGCCACGCCAGGCAAACTTTGGTGATCAAATCCGGTTAATCGGAACCGATTCGGTTCACGAAATTGTGGAACCGGGCGCCGCGCTCCCGCTAACGTTGTACTGGGAAACAATAGCGCCGCCCGGCAAAAATCTCAACCTGTTCATTCATCTGGTTGATTCCGGCACTCAAACCCAGGTGGCCGGCTTTGATGGCCCGCCTCATTTTCCCACGGCCTACTGGCAACCCGGCAGTACACTGGTTGATTCACGCATGCTGACCCTGCCCGATGATTTGCCGCCGGGGGCCTACAATCTGAATATCGGTTGGTACGAGTTGGATACTTTTGCGCGGTTGCCGCTGGGTGACGGATCTGGAGATACATTGCCGTTAACCACTTTTAGGGTAGAGTAGCAGCCTCATCATTCTACCTCGTTCCCACGCTCCGGCGTGGGAACGAGAGATGGAAGGGGGAATAATTACTGTAGCAGTACTATCTTTTGGTTAATCCGGAAAAGTCTTGATTATCTCTAACAGTTGCCGTAATTGTACGGGTTTGCTGATGTACTCATTGGCGCCGGCCTCCAGACATCGCTCCCTGTCGCCGGGCATTGCCAGGGCGGTCAGGGCAATAATTGGAATATCTTTAATGCGCTTGCTCTCATTGGCCCTGATGTGGCGTGTGGCTTCCAAACCATCCATTACCGACATTTGAATATCCATCAGGATCAAGTCAGGGGGGGCTTCCTTGACCCGCTCCAGCGCTTCGACACCATCTCTGGCGATGCTGACCCGGTAATTTTTGGCCCGCAGATAATCAGAGATGGTAACAATGTTAGATTCGTTGTCTTCTACCAACAAAATAAGTGGAGAGGTCTCAGCCGGAATATCTGCGGGGATGTGTGATTGGCTGTCTTGCGGAAGCTGATTACCCGTTGAATAAAAGGGTAATGATATGGTAAATCGGCTGCCTTCTCCCACTGTACTTTCTACGGATACGCTGCCCTGGTGCATCTCCACAATGCGATACACCAAAATCAGCCCCAAACCGGTTCCTTCATACTGACGGGCCAGGCGGCTGTCTAGCTGGACAAATGGCTTAAACAGGCGATTCATATCTTCACCGGCAATACCGATGCCGGTATCCCAGACCGTAAAGTCAATCGATTGTCGATCTGTATCACTGATAACTTCCAAGCCAATATCGCCGCCGTTGGGGGTAAATTTTATGGCATTGTTGAGCAAATTTGTCAGAGCCTGTTTTACTCGACGTTCGTCGGCTTGAAAGATGATACCGGTTTCAATACGGGAATGAACTTTTATCTGTTTTTTGCGGGCATTCTCGGCCATAAGGTAAAAACTGGCCTGACACATAGAATCTACATCGACAGGGGCAATTTGCAGCTCCAGTTTGCCGGCCTCAATCCTGGACAGATCAAGAATATCGTTGATTAATGATAATAAATGATGGCCGCTCTTTTCAACCTGATGCAGGGCAGTTGCCTGTTTATTGTTGAGCGGGCCATAAACCTGCTCCTGCAAAGCTTCGGTCATGCCCAATACGGCATTGAGTGGTGTTCTAAGCTCGTGGCTCATTGCGGCCAGAAATTCGTCCTTTAAACGAGCGGCGCGGGCCAGTTCAGCATTGGCCTGACTCAATTCTGCGGTGCGTTCCTGTACCCGCTGCGCCAGAAGTGCTCTCTCTCTGACCAGAGCTGCTTCAACTTGTTTGCGTCCGGTAATGTCGCTGACCACGCCATAAACAACTATCGATTGGCCGGTGTTTTCTGAGCGCCCGCTGTCCCTTACCCAGATTGTTTCCCCATCGGCGCGAACCAGCCGGTATTCTATTTCGCTGTTCTGCCCCCGGACCAATTGCGCGGCCTGCCTGGCCGCCGCGGGTTGATCTTCCGGATGAATAACTTTTTTGGGCCAGAAATTCCAGTCAGTAATGAAATTTTCCATGGGATATCCGGTTAAATCTACCACATTGGGGGAAATATACTGATTTATGGGGTGTCCATCCTGACTAATTTCCGTAGAGTAAATGTGATCACTGATGGAGGTCGTTACCCGGCGAAACCTGGCTTCACTTTGGCGTAAGGTTTCCTCAATTTTGTTACGCTCAAACGCGTTTACAAAGATTTCTCCCACCAGCAGCAACAAAGACTCAAATTCGTGAGGCCATGTTTGTACCTGGTTTATGGTATCAAACCCCAGGAAGCCAATCAACAAATTATTGCTGATTAAGGGTACAGCCAACATAGATTGAATGTCTTGTGCCTGCAACCACTGCCTTTCTGCCTCTGCTTTGGCAGGAAGATTACCATCGGTTAAGACATAAACCGCCCCAGTGAGGCCAAGCGCATCTGTCATCCAGGGCAGAGAACCTGTAGCGATGCTGGTTTTATCGCGGGGCGAGGGAGAAATACCGGGCGCGCACCATTGGTAAAAGTTGATACCTGTGTCGTTTTTATTGGAAAACAAATAAATAGAGCACCGATCGGCTTTTGCCGGGGTGCCCACTGTACTCAGCGCAAAATTTACGCCGTCGGTAATCTCACCGGCCGGCAGGTTGATAAACCGAATTGAAATTGCAGCAATGATTTTGTTAAATTCGCCTTGAATTTGCAACGAATCTTCTGCCGGATTGGGTTTTAGGGTCTCTTGCGCAGTCAATGGAACACCTGCTATTTTTTATCAGATCATTAATGTGGGATTCTGAAGGGGAATTTTGGCAAGTAACTGGTCGCTTAGGAATGGGGCGTAAATAACTTACCCAATTGGGACCGGCAACATATTGCGTATTGCGTACTCCGTAAAGAGTAAAATTATACGCAACACTTGCGCCGGACCCCTTGCGGGTCAGTGCAGGTGTACGCAGTACGCAATACGAGGAAATGGGTAAGTTAATTAATTCTCATTCCTTAATATTACATGCTATAGCAGTTCATCCACTGTGTCAATCATTTGGCCGGGTTTGCCGCAATTCTCAGGATGGAACAAAGATTGGGCCGGTTTTGTTAATCAAGGCCGGCATTCAGGTTGAGTTACGGGCAATCGAGGTGGCTGCTGCCTGGTAACATCTTGAAAGCCGGCCCAATCTGCCCCTGATATCTAAAAAGAGAATTGCTGTCGGGTTTGGATGTCCGTCAATGTCGGCGTGAGGCGTGATGCGTGAATCTCTGCAACCCTGCGCCCTGCAACCTGCGCCCCTTACAAATGCATGTAAAATTTGTCACGGCATAGCTAATTAAGGATAATACAAGTTATTGTAAGGAGGCAATCTATGGAATTAGCACAAATCATTAAAATCGCCAGAGGCGATGAGCCAACCGATCTTCTCTTAAAAAATGGTAAAGTGATCAATGTTTTTACCGGTGAAATTACAAACACCGATATTGCCATTCTTCACTCCAGAATTGTAGGATTGGGCAACTACAAAGCCCGGGTAACCGTTGATTTAGAAGGACGGTACGTGGCCCCCGGCCTCATCGACAGCCATGTGCATATTGAAAGCGCCATGGTTCCCCCGCCCGAATTTGCGCGGGCCGTGGTGCCCCGGGGTACCACCACCGTGGTCACAGATCCCCACGAAATTGCAAACGTATTGGGGCTGGAAGGCATCCGTTACATGCTGGAAATGGCCAAACACAACCCGCTGAGCGTGTACGTAAATGCCCCCAGTTGCGTACCCAGCACCCACATGGAAACCACCGGCGCCTCGCTGGAGTGGTACGATCTGGAGCCGTTGCAGCGCGAAGAGTATGTCATTGGCCTGGCCGAGGTGATGAATTTTCCGGGGGTTGTGTACGGAGATGAAAGCGTGCTCAACAAAATCCGTTCCTTCCGGGGCCTGGTGAAAGATGGTCACTGCCCCGGCCTTAGCGGTAAAGGGTTGATGGCTTACGTCAATGCCAGCATTGGCAGCGATCACGAATGTACCACGGTAGAAGAAGCGTTGGAAAAATTGCGGTTGGGGATGTATATTTTTATTCGCGAAGCCACCAACGCCCACAACCTCAAGAATTTACTGCCAATGATTACCCCGGAAAATGCCCGCCGCATCTGCTTTTGCACCGATGATCGCCAACCGGCAGACCTGCTGGAAGTAGGCTCCATCGATTATATGGTGCGTACTGCCATTGCCCAGGGCGTGCCGCCCATCACCGCTTTCCGGATGGCCACGCTCAATCCCTCCGAATATTTTCACCTGCATGACCGGGGAGCCATTGCCCCGGGCCGCCGGGCCGATTTGATGATTTTTTCTGATTTGCAGAACCCCGTGGCCGAAATGGTCTATCGCGGCGGCAAGCTGGCTGCTAAAAATTTGCAAATGCTGCCATGGCAGCGGGAGGTGCGACACAGCGTTTTGCGCAGCTCAATGAATGTGGACTGGAGCAAAGTTGATTTGAACACCAAAGTGGAAGGAAAACAGGCCCGTATCATCGGGGCTATTCCCAACCAGCTTATCACCCATCACCTTATTGAGGACGTGCCCCAACAAGATGGGGTTGTTGTGGCCGACCCCGAACGTGATATTCTTAAAATGGCTGTCATTGAGCGCCATCTGGCCACCGGCCGAAACAGTACCGGCCTGGTGCGTGGTATGGGTTTGAAGCGAGGGGCTATTGCCAGCACCGTGGCCCACGATCATCACAACATTGTCGTAATTGGCACCGATGACCAGAGTATGCTCACGGCCGCTCACGCCGTGGCAGAAACCAGAGGGGGCATGGCTGCCGCCAACGGCGATACCGTGCTGTTTGAGTTGCCATTGCCCATTGCCGGTCTAATGAGCAACAAACCCATTGAAGTGGTCAGAGACCAGATGGACGACCTGCTCCGGGCCGCCCACAAGCTGGGCTCGCCCCTGCACGATCCTTTTATGGCTATGAGTTTTCTGGCCCTGCCCGTTATCCCCTCTCTCAAACTCACCGACCACGGCCTGGTTGACGTAGACAGGTTTGAGCTTGTTTCCTTGTTTGTGTAGTACCTGAGTTTGATAATTTATCGTAGGTTGGGTTGAGCGCATGCTCAGGCTGCGTCTGCCATGTACAAATTCAGTAAAACCGGCATTTGCGTCAACAAATAGCTAACAAACACTTGCCGCGCTCAATAGTGGCTCGGTCGGAAACCGGCCACAGCGTCTCCCCAACAAATTGAGAAGATGCGAAAAACCGTATAATCCGGTATTCCGCTTTTTGACAAATTGCAATGTTTGTGACAAAATCAACCCAAGTTTATTATAATTCGTCCTACAACCCTACCACCCAACTATTTTTTCATAAATCTCCTGGATTATCAGTTAATTACGTCGGGGTAGTTAGCAGATGCTCAAACGCAGCCCTTCATTGGTTGAGCAGGTAAAATCACATCTCAAGCAAAGAATTGTCAACGCTGAGTTTGATTCCGGCCGCATCCCCTCCGAGGCAGACCTGGCCGGCGAACTGAATGTGAGCCGCAACACTATCCGCGATGCATTAAGCCGGCTGGAAATGGAAGGCGTTATTTACCGCCGGCAGGGGGCCGGTACCTTTGTAAACAAGGCCAACCTGCTGCTAAAAACCCGGCTGGAAGAGATTGTTCCCTACCGCGAGCTTATTCGGAAGCAGGGGTACACCCCCTCCATTAAAGTGATTACCGCCAAAAAGAAGCAAGTTGGCCCGGAAATTAGCGCGGCATTCAACCTGGCGCCGGCCACCACAATGCTGGTGGTCCAAAAACTTTTTTTGGCCGATGGCCAACCGGTTATTTTTAACCACGCTTACATTCCCTCCAACCTCATCAAACAGCCTTACACCCCTGATAATTTCCAATTGCCCGTCTATCAATTTCTTCCCGCCTTTTGCCGGCAAACCCTGGCCTACTACCTTACAGATATCGTTCCCTTGATGCCGCCGCCCTGGCTGGCCGAGCGGTTGGGCTTGCCGCCCGATATCGATACGGCCCTGCTCTCGTTTGAAGAGATGGGCTACAATCCGGATAATGAACCTATCATCAAGGCAACTTCCTATTTTCGGGATGATCTCCTGCGGATGCGCGTTATGCGGCGTCGCGTTGATTAATGCCCGATGTTTTGCCAACGGATAGTCACGTCAGACTTTGTGGACTTGAAATAACCGGCGCGCCTGACGAGGTACAGGCGACATCTGCCAAAGCTTGTACCTGCCGGTTTTTTAAAGGAGTGGCAGAGAAATAAAAATATCTGAGGTGCTATTGTGAAATTTATCTTAAATGGACAAGAAATCACTTATGATGGTGATCCCGAACTGTCGCTGTTAACCTGGTTGCGGGAACACCGGGATATCATATCGCCCAAAAATGGATGCGCTCCCCAGGCGGCCTGCGGCGCTTGCACCGTACAGTTAGATTCCAAAGCTGTGCTGTCGTGTGTTACACTAATGAAGAAGGTGGCGGGCAAGCGTGTGCTTACCACCGAAGGCATGAGCCAATTTCGGCAAGATGTCTTTACCAACGCCTTTGTGTCCAAAGGCGGGGTGCAGTGCGGCTTCTGCATCCCCGGTATTGTGATACGGGCCAACGCTCTTATTGATAGCAATCCCCAACCCGGCACCGGGGACATTGAGAAATCATTAACGCCCCACCTGTGTCGCTGCACCGGCTACAAAAAGATCATCAACGCCATCCAAATCGCCGCCGAGGCTATTTACAACGAAGAAGAAATTCCCCTGCCGGAGAGCGACGGTAAAGTTGGCTCGCGCCATCCCAAGTACGGCGCGCCGGCGTTAGTGTTGGGCCGGCACAAGTTTGTGGATGACGTCAGAATTGACGGGATGGTGTACGGCGCGCTGCGCTTTAGCGATCATCCCCGCGCCAAAGTTCTCAGGATTAACACGAGCGCGGCTGAACAACTGGAGGGTGTAATCCGGGTGCTGACCGCTCAGGATGTGCCGGGCCAGCGCTCCATTGGCCTTATCCGGCAGGACTGGCCCTTGATGATTGCTGCGGGTGAAACAACCCGCTACGTGGGAGACGTGCTGGCCACAGTTGTGGCCAAAACCGACGACATCGCCCGCCGGGCCGCCGCCCTGATCGAGGTGGAGTACGAGGTTTTGGAACCCATTACCGATATGCTCGAAGCGATGAAAGACAACAGCCCCGCCATTCACGAGGACGGCAACATCCTGTCCAGGAGCATCACCGGCCGGGGCGACCTTGAAAAGGCAACGGCCGAAGCCGCCTTTGTATCACACGGTATCTACCAGACCCAGATGATTGAACACGGTTTTATGGAGCCGGAATCAGCCGTCGCCTACCCCGACCCGTCGGGGGATGGCATCGAACTGTTGTCGCAGAGTCAGGGCGTCTTTGAAGACCGCGTTCAGGTTGCCAAATTGTTGGGGCTGCCTCTGGAAAAAGTGCGGGTTATTTTAATCCCCAACGGCGGCGGTTTTGGCGGCAAAGAGGATTTAACCGTACAAGGGCACGTATCGCTGGCCGCATATCTTGTGGGCAAACCCGTAAAATTCCGGTTGACCCGCGATGAGTCGATTATTATGCACCCCAAGCGGCATCCTATCCGTATGGAATACACCATCGGCTGCAATGAAACGGGCAAGCTCATCTTCTGCAAAGGCCGCTTTGTGGGCGATACCGGCGCTTACGCCTCGGTGGGCATGAAGGTGTTGGAACGTTCGGCCGGCCATGCAACCGGGGCCTACCATTTCCCCGTTGTTGATATTGAAAGCACCGCCGTTTACACCAACAACCTGCCCTGCGGCGCAATGCGCGGTTTTGGGGTCAACCAGACCGCGTTTGCCCTGGAAAGCTGCATCGATGACTTGTGCGAACAGGGCAACTTTGACCGCTGGCAATTCCGCTACGATAACGCCCTTGATAACGGCAGTATGATTTCCACCGGCCAGGTTATTGAGGGTGGGGCCGGGGCCAAAGCCACGCTGCTGGCCGTAAAAGATGAATTTTACAAGGCCAAATACGCCGGGCTGGCTTGCGGCATAAAAAATACCGGCGTGGGCAACGGAATGTGGGACGGCTGCGATGTCAGCATTACGGTTGAAGCAGCAGACCACGTTATTCTTGACCACGGGTGGACCGAGATGGGGCAGGGTGTAAATACAATGGCCCTGCAAACCCTGTGCAACGAAACCGGCATCAGTCCCGGCATTGTAGAAATACGGGTTGATACTGCCTTTGGGCAGGAAGCCGGAATGACCACCGGCTCGCGGGGAACCTCGCTGGTGGGCAACGCCACCATTGAGGCGGCCAGAGGGTTGGTTGAGGATTTGAAAACCCATTCGCTGGCCGAACTCGCCGGCAAAAAATACGAGGGCAGGTGGGGAATCGATTGGACCACCAAACCCGGCGCAAAGGTGGACAAGGTGTTCACCCACTACTCTTACAGTTACGCCACGCAACTGGTGGTGCTGGACGACGAGGGGCAGATTGAGAAGATTACCGCCGCCCACGACGCGGGAAAAATTTTCAACCCCACCCTGTTCGAGGGGCAGTTGGAAGGTTCGCTGCATATGGGGCTGGGCTACGCCATCAGCGAGGAGCTGGTGTTGGAAGAAGGCCGCCCCAAAAGCACCCGGCTGCGCGACTGCGGTATTCTCCGGGCGTGGGAAACGCCGGACCTGGAGGTTATCGGCGTGGAAGTGCCCGATCTTTACGGGCCGTACGGGGCCAAAGGTGTGGGCGAGATTGGCCTGGTGCCAACCGCCGGAGCCGTAGCCAACGCGCTGTACCAGTTTGATGGTGTGCGCCGGCAGACCCTGCCTATGAAACTGAAACGCAAACGCAAGAGTACGCGTAAAACCGGAAAGAAATAGCGGAACGCGGAAGCAAACCGAGAAGCGCAGAGATACGCAGAGAGTTTGATAATATTTTCTGTTTTCTCCGTCAATCTTTGTATCACTCCGTGGACCTGAACAGTCACGAATTTTTTTTGCTTAAATCTATGGCTTCCAGAGTACTTTCTATATCTCTCGGTGAAACATAAATGATAACCATAAGCCAACTCGGATTAAAAGAAAGTGCTGAATTAAATATGTTAACCGAGCAGATAATCGGTGCGGCGATTGAGGTACACCGCAATTTAGGAACCGGGATTAAATAACTTGTGCATTTGAAATATGTCATTTCGAGGAG
>CAYWSS010000098.1:0-1478 GCA_964460505.1 uncultured Caldilineaceae bacterium
GCAGGATCGCTCTATAAAAAGCGTGTTATCTGCCACGAATTATACTAATTTCACTAATTTTTTATTTTTTCGTGTTAATTCGTGCAATCCGTGGCAAATTCTTTACTTTGACCCTGCGAAATCCTGTAGAGCCAGAACTGATAGAAGCAGGGAGGCATGGAGCATGATGGAACAAATTCCGGTCTTGAAAATTGGCCCCGTGTTGATGGTAACCATTCAAATTGAACTTCACGACCGCCTGGCAGAAGTGTTGCAAAGTTCTATTCTGGAACGCATTCACCAAACCGGCACCGTGCTCGTCGATATCAGCGCTCTGGAAATGGTCGATTCTTTTGTGGGGCGCGTGTTAAGGTGCGCCCCTTTGTCAAGACCGCGAAACCGCTCAAATGGCAAGGTTGATGAACGCCAGGGTGGTGCTGGTGGGCATGCGCCCCGCCGTAACCATGATCCTGCTGGAAATGGGGCTGGAACTGCCGGACATTGAGACTGCTCTGGATATTGAAGCCGGCTTGAAAAAGCTCAATTTTGAACTTCGCCCTGTTGAAGCGAAAACCAGAAACAACAAATCCTCAGCCGCCCGCCCCAAAAAGGAGCCGCCGGCCAATGGCACAGACTAAAACTATTAATATCCGCACCGAAACCGATATTGTAGTTATCAGGCAGGCCGCCAGAGATCTGGCGGCGCGTCTCGGCTTCTCATTGGTTGACAAAACCCGCATCGCCACCGCCGTTAGCGAACTGGCGCGCAACACCTTTACTCATGGCGGTGGCGGCGTTATGGAATTGACAGCAATTGACGGGCGAGACAAAACCGGCATTCGCTGCGTCTTTACAGACCATGGACCCGGTATCCCCAAACATTGAGACCGCTATGATACCCGGCTTCAGTACCGGCAAAGGGCTGGGGCAAGGGCTTTCCGGTTCAAAACGCTTAATGGATAAATTTAAGGTATCTTCAGATGAGGGGCAAGGTACGCGGATTGAGGTAATTAAGTGGAAAAAATAGCCTGGAGGTCAGTATTTGGCTATTCGGCCAGATCATCCTCTGCCGGCTCAATAACGGTGAATCCGGCATCTCGAAGTTCCTGCGCCCGGAGGCTGTGGATGCCGGACACAGCCAGAATAAAACGGGCAGGCGTAACACCGGTTTCCTGAATGTAAAGGTCACGCTTTCGCTCTAACCTTTTTTGGATGTTTCGTTTTGCGCTGGCGGTAATTTCAACCAGAATGTGTTGGCCGTTAGAAATGATAACATCAAATTCATCGCCTTTGATATGGCGGCGCTGAACCTTTACCCCAAACGATTCTTCCAGCAGGTCTGCCATAGTTGCCCTGAACAGGCTCTCGTTGCGAATACCCCACCGCTGTCCCAGGCGATCAATTTGGCGCGTTAAATTTTTAAAGCCTTCATCAACCTTCTGCTCAAGTCCTCCAAAGCGTTGGTCTACCTGCTCAAAGCGTTGGTCTACCTGCTCAAA
>CAYWSS010000098.1:1578-11721 GCA_964460505.1 uncultured Caldilineaceae bacterium
CAAAGCGTTGGTCTACCTGCTCAAAGCGTTGGTCTACCTGCTCAAAATTGGCGCGTGTTTCAGTCTTAAATTCCGCTATGGTTCGGTCTACGCCTTCAAAGCGCCGGTCCATCTGCTCAAAGTGCCGGTTATTTTGTTCAAAACCAAAGCGCATTTCATCCCGCAGGTCCGCAATCGCCTGTTGTAAGCGTCGCACTTTCTCGTCGCCCAGCGTTTCGGAAAAGACATTGTAAAGCGGCTGCATCAAGTGCGGATTTTCCCTGATTAAGCGAGGAAGCTGCTCTGTGAGAATAGTTTTCAGTTCTTCATTTGTTAGCGAGGTCATCAATCTTCACCAAAAAACATTATCGTGATATTATAACATTTTCCGGCACGCTAATCAATTTGAGAAAAATTGATGGCGCCACAATCTTCAACTAAAATAGAGAAATGAAAAAATAACCGTACACACCACCGAAGACATTGCCGTTGCCAAACAGGCCGTTCGGCAACTGGCGCAAAGCATTGGTTTTTCCGGCAAAGCCCTGGCCGAAATTGATCTGGTTGTTTTGGAATTGACCACCAACCTGGTCGTTCACAACACAATTGAGGGCAAAATCAGCGTCTGCAAAACAGGCGACCGGCGCGGCGCGGGAATCGAGATTGTTGCCCGCGACAGCGGGCCGGGCATTGCCAATGTGGAGCTTGCCCTGCAAGAC
This sequence comes from uncultured Caldilineaceae bacterium, assembly GCA_964460505.1. GTDB lineage: Bacteria > Chloroflexota > Anaerolineae > 4572-78 > J111 > J095. Next base: position 2,277 of record CAYWSS010000098.1, read on the forward strand.
GGTCACTCAACCGGCGGTTCGCTGGGCTGCGGGTTGGGCACGGCACGCCGGCTGGCGGATGACTTCGACATTCAATCCGGCCTGTCAACTCCCCAACAGCCGGGGGGCACGACCGTTACCATCCAAAAATGGCTTAAAACAACGTAAGTGGAACGTTTTGTTTACAGCGCCTATTCCCGCCCACTGCCGGGCGAATCAAAAAATGGAGACGCCTATTTTGTTTGCCGGGAACGTGGTGGTATCTTCATAGCAGTAATTGACGGGCTGGGGCACGGCCCGGACGCGGCCAGGGCAAGCCAAACCGCCATCAAACACATCCGCAACAACCACACAAGAGAGTTGAGCCGCCTTCTGAGCAACCTGCACAGCCGGCTAAAAAAGACGCGCGGCGCGGCGGTCACACTGATTCGCATCAGCCTTTTTGAGGCAACGCTCAGCCACGCCGGCATTGGAAACGTCCAGACCCGGGTTTACCCCCGCGGCCAATACAACCTGCTGCCCAAAGCAGGTATACTGGGGGCCGGTGCGCCCAGAAAAGCCAGGGTAAACAGCATCCCCCGGCGTAAAGACAACACCTTGATCCTCTTTTCAGACGGCATATCCGGCCGCTGGGACCTGGATGAAATGAAGGCGCTGCAAAACGATTCGGCTATCAGGATTGACAACCTGCTGATGAAGGAATACGCCCGCAGCAACGATGATGCCACCGTTGTTGTTGCGAAAGAGGCAACTTAATCGATTTTCGATTTATGATTTACGATTTTCGATTTATAGTATTACCCTGCAACATTTGCGTTGCGCTTGCGGCGAAAATCATTTGTTAATTATTCATTGTTCATTGTTCATTTGCGGCTTGCCGCTTTATGATTTGCGATTTATGATTGAAACAAAATCCCCGTGAATTTTACGAGATAACGCTTTATGAAAGAAACACAAAAACGCATCCGGGCGCTGGAAGAAGAGAATCACCGGTTACGGGCTGAACTGGATGAAACCTATCGCGGTATTGTGGCCCTGACCAACGAACTGGAAGAAGCCAACGAAAACTTACAAAAACAGGCAGAACAGCAACAAGCATTGCTCTCTTCTATTCCCGCCCATGTTTATTTTAAAGATCGCCGTTTAAATTACATTACGGCCAATAAATCTATGGTAGATATGCTGGAGATTGGCGTGGATGAGTTTGCCGGTAAAACCGATTACGATTTCTTTCCACAAAAACAGGCAGAGTTTTACCGCGCCCTCGACCGGCGACTAATGGAGACGGGCCAGGCAATTTACAACCTGGAAGAATCGTACACCGCTCCCGACGGCCAAACCAGGTGGGTCCTAGCCACCAAAGTGCCCTTCCGCAATGCCGCTGGAACCGTTATTGGCATAGTGGGCGCGTTGATGGACATTACCGAACGCAAACAGATGGAAGAATCGCTGCTGGCCAGTGAAACCAGAATAACCTCACTTTTAACAGCCATTCCCGATCTGGTGCTTAGATTGAGTAGAGACGGTATTTTTTTAGATTACCACGCCGGCAACCCCAAAGATTTGTTCCTTCCGCCGGAACAATTTTTAGGAAAATCCATCATGGAAATGATGCCCCCCGCCCTGGCTCAACAGACCATGCATGCCGCAGAAATGACCTTTCAAACCAGCCGCCTCCAGCAATTTGAATACCAATTACCGGCAGGCAACGGCATTCAGCATTTTGAGGCCAGGCTGGCAGCCAACGAAAGCAACGAATTTACCATTGTTGTCCGTAATATTACCCGGCAAAAACAGGCAGAAGAAACTATACAAACTGCCAACGCCTCCCTGAAACAGCGCATCGATGAACTGTCGATTCTAAATTACATTATTCAAACCGTGGCATCCGTAACCGATCTGGATACGACCCTAAACACGGTATCTAAAACCATCACCACGCTGTTTTCCGCGCACGGAACAGGCATCATTCTTTTCAGTTTTGGCAAATCAAAACAAACGCTCACGGCTTACCACACCCGCGAAGAGGATGAATCGGGCTCGGCGGGGTTGGCTTTTTTGATCATTGGTGATTCAGTAACGCCTGATCTCATTAATAATCAGCAGCCTTTGCTAATTTCTGCGGCGCAGCCCCACCCCACTCTGGAACAAAATCGGGCGTTGATCTCCGTTCACAATCTAACCTGCCTGATGTTTATCCCGCTGCTTATCCGGGGAGAGATGATTGGTTACATCAATGTCAACTCAGACCAAGCGGGTTACAAATTTACCTCAAATCAGGTAAAACTGGCAGAAATGCTGGCCGGACACATTGCCGGAGCCATAGAAAGCAGCCGGCTCTTTGATGCAGAACAGCAGCAACGGCAAATGGCCGAGAGCCTGCGCCAGGTGGCCACGGTCTTAAACAGCAGCCTTAATCGGGAAAACGTCATCGCCAAAATTCTGGAACAACTGAAACAAGTGGTTGAATTTGACAGCGCCGGCCTGTTTTTACAAGAAGGTGATGAGTTGGTGCTGTCTGAAGGGGCCGGATTGAGCGAAATACGAATAGGAAACCGGATCAAAATTTCGAGCCAAAACCCGACGGTTCGCCCCTTTATAGATAGAAAACCCTATGTTATTGGTGATGTTCACATTCACCCCGAATGGGAATTGTGGCAAGGTGACGAGCGAATTCGGGCCTGGATGGGGGTTCCGCTGCTTATTGGCAATCAGGCACTGGGCGTTTTAACCACAGACAGCATTGATGTTGGACAATACGGCAAAGACCAGGCGCAGGTGCTGCAAATCTTTGCCAACCAGGCCGCTATAGCCATTAAAAACGCTCAACTTTTTAACGAGACGCAAAAAGCAAAAGAAGCTGCCGAGACGGCCCGAAGTGCAGCCGAAGCGGCAAACCAGGCCAAGAGTATCTTTTTGGCCAGTATGAGCCACGAACTTCGGACCCCGCTCAACGGCATTTTGGGCTACACCCAAATTCTCAAGAGAGATCACGATCTCACTGAAAAACAGCGCAAAGGTATCGATATTATTCACCGCAGTGGCGAACACCTGCTGATGATGATCAACGATGTGCTGGACCTCTCCAAAATTGAGGCCGAAAAAATGGAGCTGACCCCCGGCCAAGTTCACTTTAGCAGTTTTTTAAAAACACTCACCGAGATTATTTATGTCAGAGCTGCGCAAAAGAGCATAAATTTTGATTACCACCCTATGTCTCCCTTGCCCTCCGCGATAGAGGCAGATGAAACCCGCCTGCGGCAGGTTCTGCTTAATCTGCTTGGCAACGCCGTTAAATTTACCGAACAGGGTAACGTGTCGTTAAAAGTTGGATACGCAAACAGTGAGCAGTGGGCAGATAATAACAGGCAGCCGGATGCCGGTGCAAGCCACAAAATTCGGTTTCAGATAGAAGATAACGGCATCGGCATTTCCCTCGAAAAACAGGGGGAAATTTTCCTGCCGTTTCACCAGGTGGGCGATAAACATGCACAAGCTGCCGGTACCGGGCTGGGCCTGGCCATCAGCCAAAAACTGGTGCAGAAGATGGGGGGACAAATTCAGGTTCGCAGTGAATTTGGCGGGGGCAGCACCTTCTGGTTTGATGTTGACCTGCCGGAAGTTCCGTGGGATGCCGAACCCGCTCAAAGCATAAAACAAGAAATCATCGGCTATTCATCCAAAGAGGGAAAGCCGCTAAAAATTCTGGTTGTCGACGACAAGGCGGAGAATCGGTTGGTATTAACGGGCCTGCTCGAACCGCTGGGCTTTGATCTGCGCGAAGCCACAAACGGGCTCGAGGCGCTCTCCTTTGCGGAAAAGGTTGTCCCCGATTTGATTCTGATGGATTTGGTTATGCCGGAGATGGACGGGTTTGAAGCCACCAAACAAATCAGACAAATTCCATCCTTAAAAAATACCACGGTTATTGCCATTTCGGCCAGCGTATTTGAACAGGTAAAACAAAAAAGCAGGGATGCGGGCTGCGATGATTATCTGGGGAAACCATTTCAAGTTGAAGAACTTTTGGAAAAATTAAGAATTCATTTACACTTAGCGTGGATTTACAATGAAGTTAAAGGGACCGAACCCCTCCCGGCAGAAACAGAGAAAAAAATATTTACACCGCCATCCCGGCCAGATCTGTCTGAACTGCACGAGCTGGTACTAATTGGCGATGTTATGGGCTTACAGGAACAGGCCACAAAACTGATGGACGCCGACCAAACCCTATCCACCTTTGTTTTGCACATCAACCAACTGGCCGATAACTTTCAACTGGATGAGCTACAGGATTTTATTGAAGAATATTTAGAGGATGCCTCATGATCAACAATGACTTTTCAGGCGCAACCATTCTGGTTGTTGATGACACACCCACAAATTTACGGCTGCTGCTCGATTATCTGGAGGGGCAGGGATTTAAAACGTTGATTGCCACCAGCGGAGAAAGAGCGCTAAAACAACTTGAGCGCATTCAGCCCGATTTGATTCTGCTGGATGTAATGATGCCCGGTATTGATGGCTTTGAAACCTGCCGCCGCATAAAAACCATTAAAACCGTGCGGGAAATTCCTGTTATTTTTATGACGGCTCTATCTGAAACTACCGATAAAGTCAAAGGCTTTGAAGTTGGCGCGGTAGATTATGTCACCAAACCTTTCCAGCAGGAAGAGGTTTCGGCCCGCATCAACACCCACCTTTCAATTCGATCGCTGCAAAACCGGCTGCAAGAGCAAATTGCCGAACTGGACGCCTTTGCCCACACGGTTGCCCACGACCTTAAGAATCCGTTGGGAGTCATTATTTCCTACAACGATCTTTTAATATCGTACGGGGAGGAGATTGACCAGGATGAACTTCAGGGGATTATTCAGGATATGTATCGCTCGGGTCAAAAAGCAAACAACATTATTCAGGAGCTGCTGCTGCTGGCCAGCGTTAAAAAAGAAGCCGTTAATACCGGCCCAATAGATATGCGCAGTACCATTTTCCAGGCTCAAAGCCGGCTGGAACATGTGATTCTGGAATATCAGGGCAAAATCACCCTGCCCGATGAGTGGCCTATTGCCATAGGTTACTCCCCGTGGGTGGAAGAGGTGTGGGCTAATTATTTAAGCAACGCCCTGAAATATGGAGGCCGCCCCCCCAGAGTAGAATTTGGCGCCACCCCTCAATCTGACGGTACAATTAAGTTCTGGATACGGGACAATGGCCCCGGTCTCTCCCCGGAAGCGCAAGCCACGCTCTTTACTGAATTTACCCGGCTTAACAAAGTCAGAGCGCAAGGGCATGGATTGGGGCTATCCATTGTCAAACGAATTATGAACAAACTGGGGGGGCAAGCAGGTGTTGAAAGTGCCCCGGGCGAAGGCAGCACCTTTTATTTTATTTTGCCGGAAGCAACAGATTAACCCCTTTTCTAACCTGAAACAATGCTAACGTTTATCGCCATCACACTTACAATATTCCTTATGGTTTCTGCCACTGCTTTTTATGTGGCGGCAGAATTCTCCAGCGTATTTGCCCGAAAAACCCGCATTGCCCAACTGGCTAACCACGGTAGCCGCACGGCAGAAATGCTGCTCCCCATCATGGAAGACAGGCAATTGCTGGACAGGTATGTAGCTGCCAGCCAAATTGGCATCAGCATCTCCTCGCTGGTGATGGGGGCGTATGGCCAAAACACGGTAGCCCCATTCCTGGCCCCGCTGCTACAAAAGCTGGGCTTTGGCAACATGACAGATGCCCTCGCTCTTTCAATATCGGTCGCTGGTGTGCTGATCTTCCTGACTGTTTTGCAGGTAATTATGGGCGAACTCCTGCCCAAATCGCTCACCCTCCAGTATCCGGAAAAGGTGGGGATGACCACCGTTATCCCTATGAAATGGTCGGTAATAATCCTTCGCCCCTTTATCTGGTTCTTTAACGGCAGCGCCACCCTTCTTATTAAGCTGTTTGGCGTAGGAGAAACAGCAGAAGAACACCCCCAGGTACACTCTCCCGAAGAAATTGAACTACTGGTCAGCCAAAGTCACCAGGGCGGCCTGCTCGATGACCAGGCTCAGCAAATGCTGCGCAACGCCCTGCGCCTGCGAGAACTCACGGCCCGCCAGGTTATGGCCCCCCGCACCCGGTTGACGGCCGCCCCGGTGCAAAGCGCGGTAACAGACCTAATTCAGCTATCATGTACTCAAGGGGTTACCCGCATCCCCCTGTACCAAAATTCTATCGATAATATTGTTGGCTTTGTGCATCTCAAAGATTTATTCAGGCTGCACTTGCAGGGGCAGCAAGACCCCAAACAGATTCTACGCGAGGTAATTTACGTGCCCGAGGGCACGCCGATTGCCAAAGTTTGGGCCAGGCTCAACAAAAAACGCAGATACATTGCAATAGTTCTGGATGAATACGGCGGCACTTCGGGGGTTATCACCCTTGAAGATTTAATTGAAGAAATCTTTGGCGAATTTCTGGATGAATTTGACGATGAACTCCCCCTGATATCATCCGATGTAGAAGGGCGAATTCATTTACGCAGCGACTTGCTGGTATCGGATGTTAACGAATACCTAAAGTTAAACTTACCGGATGATGGGTCTGACACGCTGGGGGGATTGGTGTTTGATGCGCTGGGACGCTTGCCCAAGGTGGGAGACGAGGCAAGCATCGGGCAGCCGGAAATTGCCATTCGGGTAGAAACCATGGAAGGCCGGCGCATTTCAGAAGTATCGCTCAAATTTGCCGGCGATGAATTTCCGCATATTAGTGAGTGGGAAGTAACCTGGCATGACTAAATTACTCCTGCTTTTAAGCCTGCCCCTGCCCGCACTCTACGTCATGGCCATTGCCGGCGACGAAGGGCTGCCCGGCCTCACCACAATCTTTTTTCCATTTATTATTATTATCGTGCTGGTAATGTTAAACGGTCTTTTTGTTGCCTCAGAATTTGCGTTGATTGGGGTACGCCCCACCCAAATGGAACAGATGGTGAACGAAGGCAAACACGCCGCCAATTACATCCTCAACATTTTACGCTCGCAGGATGCGCAAAAACATTACATTGCCACCGCCCAGGTAGGCATTTCGCTGGCTTCACTGGGCTTGGGCATGTACGGAGAACCCCAGATTGCCCATTTTATTGAGCCGTATCTGGCCCGGCTGCTACAAGTTGATGCCCACGACGCGATGGTCATTACCGTAGGCTACCTGATTTCTGTGGCGTTGCTAACCTATATACACATTGTCATTGGAGAAATGATTCCAAAGAGTGTGGCCCTGTCTGCCCCTAACCGGGCCGCAGTGTCCATTACCCCATTTATGCGCCTGATGGAAACAATTTTTACCATTCCGGTGCGCCTGCTCAACGCTTTGGGGGCAATAATTCTGCGCCTCCACCGCATCCCCCCCGCCGAAGGGCATGCCCGCCTTCACTCGGCGGAAGAGCTGGAACTGATTGTGGAAGAAAGCGCCGAAAGCGGGCAACTGAACGACAATGAAGAAGAAATGATTAGCAACATCTTTGACTTTTCCGAGCGTCACGTTCATCACATGATGACGCCACGTCCAAAAATTCAGGCTATTTCGCACGACACCCCCCTGTCCCGGCTTCTCAAACTGGTGTCAGAAAGCAACTACAGCCGCTTTCCTGTATACGAGGCAGATCTGGACCACATCATTGGCGTGCTTCATCTCAGAGACCTGGTGGCTCACAAAATGCAGCAAAAAGGAAAGTTTGATATCCGGCTGCTGCTGCGCCCGATGCCGGTGATTCCCGAACATTATCCGGCCAAAAAATTGTTACGCGCTTTCAAATACCGTAGAATGCACATTGCCATTGTGCTGGATGAGTATGGCGGTACGGCCGGGTTGGTTACCCTGGAAGATTTGGTTGAAGAGGTGGTCGGTGAAGTGCGGGATGAGTTTGACCGCGAAAGCGAACCGGTGGTCCACCTGGCCCCCGGCGTTCTTGAAGTTGCCGGTGATTTTCTTATAGAAGATTTGCAGGAATTTGTGGACCTGGGCTATTTGAATATGCACAACCTGGACACCGTTGGCGGCCTGATTATGACCAAACTTGGCCGGCTGCCCAAGGTTGGCGATAAAGTGATTTTTCGCAAAAATATCCAAATTAGCGTACTGGCCGTAGATGGCAGGGCGCTGGCCCGCGCCAAAATTGAGTACCCGGCGCCGGGTGAGGAATAATAAAGGCAACTATGTTTCAGATTTTACCGGCAATCTTCATTGTTTTGTTGTCGTCGGCGCTCTGCTCCGGCGCAGAAGCGGCCCTTTTTTCTGTGCCGCTGGTAAAAGCGCGACAACTGGCCCAATCAAACAAAGCATCCGAAAAGGCGCTGCTGACCATCCGCCAAAATATGAGCCGCCCCATTGCCACCATCGTCATCCTGAACAATATTGCCAATATTGTGGGCAGCATTGTTGTGGGTGAAATTGCCACCAAAGCGCTGGGCAGCCAGTGGTTGGGGCTGGTTTCGGGGGTACTCACGTTTCTGGTTATTATCTTTTCCGAGATTATCCCCAAAACGTTGGGAGAACGGTACGCCGAACGAATATCGCTGTGGGTTGCCCGCCCGGTACAAGGATTAACCCGCCTGCTTACCCCCCTGGTCTGGCTGGTTGAACAGGTTACTTCTCCCATTACCAAAGGCAACACCGGCCCCACCACCAACGAAGCAGAAATAAAACTACTGGCCAGAATTGGCCGGCAGGAAGGAATCATCGAAGCAAATGAATCTGAAATGATTCAACATGTGTTTACGTTAAACGACGTTACCGCCGGCAATATGATGTCGCCCCGGGTCGTGATGACTTATCTGCCGGGAGCGTTGACTTTGGGTGAGGCCAAAGAAAAAATCATCGCTTCTCAACACAGCCGCATCGTTGTCATTGGCAAAACCACGGATGACGTTATTGGCGTTGTCTGGAAAAATCAACTGCTCACCGCCATCATCGAACAAAAAACGGGCCAGCCCGTCTCAGACTTTGCACATTCGCCCCAATTTGTGCCGGAAGGAACACATGCCGATGCGCTGCTTAACTTTTTTCGGAAGCAGCGCCGGCATCTGGCCATTGTAGTAGACGAGTACGGAGGCGTGGCCGGAGTGGTTTCTCTGGAAGACGTGCTGGAAACGCTGACCGGCGAAATAGTTGATGAAACCGACGAAGTAGCCGATCTGCAGGAAATTGCCCGCAAGCACCGGCGAAATATTTTACCCAGCGACAAACTTCCGACCCAAAAAAGGTAGAGTATTGCCCGCCCGGCGTGGGGAATAACCAGAAAGCAAAACCGCTCTGCCCCTCTTTTCCCATTGAATTCAATCCTATCCGGCTTTATAATACATTAGACATTATACCGATTAGTCTTATGTCAGCCAGAAAGAACAGGATTTCCAGAATTAAAGGATTTTTAGCCTGTCATTCAGAAAATCCTGCTCTACACGATGGG
>CAYWSS010000099.1:0-11672 GCA_964460505.1 uncultured Caldilineaceae bacterium
CGTGGCAGATAATACGCTTGTTTACAGAGCGATCCTGCAAACTACCGGAGAGCCTAAGTTATTTAATTCTCCTAACCGGGTAACCGTTCGCCCCCCTTCAACCTCGACCATCAGGGAGTGCGGTTGCCCTCGCGAGGGGGTGGGGGTGAACGATTACTATTTATGTGCCGATTGGCTTCTCTGGTGTGGTTTGCAAGGGGAGTACAATGGCAAATGTGCTGCCACGCCCCGCCATACTGGTCAGGTTGACATAGCCGTCCATCATCTCTGTGATTTGCTTAACTATCGACAGCCCCAGGCCGGAGCTCATGTGGGGATGAGTGGTTAGCTCTTTGCCATGCGTAAAGGCGTCAAATATATACGCCTGGGCTTCCTCTGTAATACCCGCGCCGGTATCAGATACTTCCAGGGCCCAGGTGTCGGGGTCCGGCTGGTAAATTTTTACGCCCACAGTCCCTTCTGTTGTAAACTTCAGGGCGTTGCCAACCAAATTTACCAGAATCTGCCGCAGCCAGTATGGATCGCCAAACAGCGTTTTAGGTAGATTTGGGGCAATATCAGTGGTCAGGGTTAATCCTTTAGAGCGGGCCAGCGCATCAAGAGAAGCGTGTGAGGCATCAAACAGGTCGGCGGGGGAGAATGATGTAATATTTAAGGTTGCCCGTCCGGATTCAATTTGCGCCTGCCCCAACAAGTTATTAACAAAGTCCAGCAACTGGCCAGTGCTATTAATAATTTCTGCCGTGGCCGTGCGTTGATGATCGGAAAGTGGGCCATATATACCTTCCTGCAGCATTTCGGCATACCCCAGGATGGCATTAATCGGGGTTCGCAGATCGTGGCTGACATTTGCCAGCAGTTCTGATTTGAGCCGGCCGGCTTCTACTGCCTCTTTGTGAGCCACGCCCAGCGCTGCTTCTGCTTTTTTTCGCTGCGTAATGTCATTGACGGCTCCATACACAAGTATGCTCCGGCTGCCGTGTATTTGCTCCACTCGTCCGCTGTCTCGTATCCAGATAATTTTACCGTTGGCTCGAACTAACCGGTACTCAAGCTCGCTATCCTGTCCCCGCGCAAATTGGGCCACCTGCGCGGCGGCTTTGGCCCGATCCTGGGGATGAATTACGGTTGATGGCCAAAAGCTCCAGTCTTCTGTAAACCGTTCCAGAGGATAGCCGGTGAGCTCGGTAACATTGGGGGATATATAAACGTTTTTCTGCTCGCCCTCCGGGGTGAGTTCGGTGACATAAATGTGAGGGCTGATAGAGGTAATTACATGCTGAAATCGCTCTCTGCTTAGCTGCAGGGCCTGTTTTGTCTTGCAAGCGTTGCAGGCCTGGGCCAGTTTCAGCAGCAACGGGTTGAGCGATTTGATAATTGGAGGATCCAAAGCCTGACCGTTTGTGACCAATACCATAACTCCAACATTAGACAGGCTCAGAATATGATAGTGGTTCTGCAAATTGTCTTGCCCGCTAACAGGCAGGGTTTTCTCAAATTGGCTCATCCCTTCCCGCGTGAGCAACTCCGGCAAGTGTTGTAGCGCCGCCAGATAGGTATTGTTTTGGTCTGCATTGCCGGGGATGGCGTAATCTTCAACAAATCGGAAGGTATTATCGCCGTTTTCAGTTAATAAGTGGATTCCACCTGCCAAACAGTTGAGCTTTTTGAGAAAAGTGGATAAGCTGGTTTTTAACATAGGGCGCAAATCGAGGCTGGTGCCTATGGACATTGCGATTTCATATAAAACCTGTACCACCTGAACCTGTTCTGTTGAAGGTTTCATTATCCTTCCAACACTCCTATTACGGCAGTTTTATTGTAAAATTCCAGATAATCCTTGCCGTTGTTGGCAATTTCTCCCAAGGTCAGGGCGCCAATCATGGGGATGCCATCTCTGGCCACAGCCGCCAGTTCCAGTTCGAATTGGTCTTCCAAAAATAGCACTCGGGAGATACAATCGATAAAAAAGGTCGTTTGTGCGGTTGGTTGTGTTGCAATTGCTTCTGTGCCCAGGGCCAGCGCCTTTGCAGCTGCATTTACCAAAGAGGTAACGTTGCCGGACAGGATATCCACGTGAGATTCTTCCGGTATTTCACCCACACAAACCAGACCCCCGTCGTCGCGAATCATTATTGGATCGCGCACTATCTTTTCGGCACCAAGTTTATTAATGCCAAAGGGATAACCTTTTGCCAGTTCAAAGAAATTGTCGTTGGTAAAAATTTTCCCGGAAACACCCTCAACAACTTTCTTGTATACCTCAAAGGCCGGTTGCCAATCGAGGCCTTTAATCACGTTGCTGTCTGATTCTGTGACCTTAAAGGGGCCGCTGATGCTGGTCCAACCGTGGTTAACGCCAATTCCGCTTTCCATATCGAGCAGGGCCAGCAGGGCGCTGTCTTGAATAAGACCGCCGTTGGTAAACAGGCACGGCTTTTGTTCAAAGCTCAGCGAACCGGCTCCGCCCCCAATATAGTTTACTTCCAGCCCAAAGACATTAAACAAGCTGTCAATGAGGGCGTTTATTCTGGTTGATAAACCATCAACCAGGACAAACATTGTTTTGGCCAAGCCAATATCAGGAATTTTCTCATCCAGAATATCATCGTACTCTGCGGTTATGTCGCTTAAATTGGAAACAACCTGAACTTTGGGTTCAAATTTAAGGCCGGCCACAATGGTGCCCGCTGTAAATTTTTCTTTATTGAAAATAATCTCCGGGAAAATACCTCCAAAAAGAGGGAACCCGACATTGTTTAATATCTCATCCACGGCTTGCGGCGTAAAATTGTTGCTGTCGCAGGCTAAAATCAAAATTCCCTTGATGTCCTGTTCGGCTGCCGTCTCTCCTATAATTTTGTTAAATCCTTCAACCGTACCACTTTTATCAACCCTGATAATCATTTATCCCTCCATTACCATCCGGTTTTTAACACTGCCTTATACGTCTTCAATTTGAGGCAGATAGATTTTAAACGTTGTTCCTTCTTCCGGACTGCCGGCTGCCGTAATATGGCCGTTACTTTCTTTTATGATACCGTAAACGGCGGCCAACCCCAATCCTGTGCCGGCGCCCTGTTCTTTGGTGGTGAAAAAAGGTTCAAAAATGCGGGCTTTAACGCTGTCATCCATGCTGTGGCCGGTATCGCTAATGGTTAGCCGGGCATATGAGCCTGGCTTAATATCAACCTGTTGAGCGCTGTTGGTTTCATCCAGCTCTACATTTGTTGTTTCTACTGTTAACTGCCCCCCTTGCGGCATAGCATCCCGGGCATTAATCACTAAGTTGAGAATCACCTGCTCCAGTTGGTCCGGGTCGGCTTTTATCCGGTATATATTTGAGTCAAGGGTGATGGCAAGGTTGATTTTTTCGTTAAGTAAATTGGTTATTTTGCCTTTTGCCTCATTTACTACGCTATTTAGATTAATAACTTCGGGTTGAAGCGTCTGATTGCGGCTAAATGCCAATAACTGTTTGGTGAGATCTGCTGCTCGTTCACCGGCCCGTCTTATTTTTAAAATATCCTGGTACAGGGGATTGTCCGGATTAATTGTATCCAACGCCATTTCACAGTTTCCAATAATTGTAGTGAGCAGATTATTAAAATCGTGGGCCACGCCCCCGGCTAACCGGCCAACGGCCTCCATTTTTTTAGATTGGCTCAGTTGTCGTTCCAGCCGTTTGCGTTTGGTGACATCGCTCACGACCCCATAAATTATTTTTTTGTCCCCTTCCTGATACACCGCGCCGCTATCACGCACCCAAATAATTTCACCGTCAGCTTTAACCAGCCGGTATTCCATTTCGCTGTGATGACCGGCATCCAATTGTGCCGCTTGTTCTTCGGCTGCGTCACGGTCAGAGGGATGAATAACCCTGGTTGTCCAGAAAAACCGGTCTTCCATAAATTTTTTCTGGGAATACCCGGTCAGTGTCTCAATATTGGGTGAGAGATAACGATTTGTGTGACGGCCGGTATCATCGAGTTCGGTTACATAGATGTGGTCACTAATTGAAGTGATGACCTGGCGAAAGCGCTTTTCATTTTCGCGTAGCAATTTCTCGGCTTGTTTGTGTTGGGTAACATCATGACAGTTAACCAGATAGCCTTCTACCATTGGTAAATTAAACAGGTTAGTTATGGTAGCCGCAAATGTAAGCCACAAGCCATCTTTATGCCGGATGCCATGCTCAATTTCCGGCATCCCTTTACCTGGGTGGTCAAGCGCTTGCTTGAACGTTGTTCCCAGCAGGGGGCGATCATCGGGCAAGGTAATTTCATAAATAGTTCTGCCAATTAAATCTTCGGAGGCATACCCTAGAATTCTTTTGGTTGAGGGTGTTGTGTATCTGAAATGGCCATCAATATCTAAAATAAGTACGATATCATTTGATTTTTCTATCAGTGCTTGAAATCGGCGTGCGGTTTTCCAAAGCGCATCCTCCATCAACTGACGGTTGATGATCTCTTGTTGAACCCGGTCATAAAAGGTGGTTTGTGAGTGATCTACAGATGGCTGGCCAGCCATGGATTTAATATTCTCCTGATAGGGTATGTTAAATTAGCTTATCAGTTAAATCCTTGCACAATGGGCAAGAAAATTTAAAACGGAGCTTCACCGGGGAAAAATTAAAATTTCTGAGCGCCTCCGTGTCTCCTCCGTGTAGCTCTGTGTTCCTTTTTCGCGCAGCGTCCGGCTTGTCCGGGTTAGGAATGAGAATTAATTAACTTGTGCATGTCATTTTGAGCGAAGGGAGAAATTCCCGCAGAGTCGGCTTACAAACAGAGGTCTCAGGGATTTCTCGTCGTACCTCCTCTAATGAATATTTCGAATGCACAAGTTATTTAATCCCGATTCCTTAATATCAGAGATTGGGGTTGTGTCAGCCCAATACTACTCTGTTATGAGAACCCTAACCCGGCACCGCCAAATTCTACGGTTCACCGCATTTCTATAGATGCCGTTTTAATGAGTGTACACAAAAGTAAATCAGTTGTCTAGGGGGTAAAGCAGTACTTTTTGTTGTGGGGTCAGGGCAGGGCAATGAGCCAGATATTTTGGTCGATGCTGTTGACAAACACCACATAGTTTCCGTCCGGCGATACGTTCCAATCGCCGTTGGAAATGGAAAAGGAGAGAGTCTCCGGGGTGGTGAGAGGCGCTGCCTGGTTGGAGTCTACGTCAATAGCCCAAAATTGCATGCTATCTTCCCCGGAATTGCGCATGGGCACAAACAGCAGCGTATCGTCATCGCGCCAGCGATACGCGCCAAAGGCCGGCACGTCCAGCTTTTTTTTGGTCACTCCATCGCTGCTGACAGCCCACAGACCTCGTTGTTCCGGCGCTTCGGCAAAGTCAACAAAAAAGGTAATCCAACGACCGCCAGGCGATAATTTAATCCCCCGAATGCGCTTAAAACTTGCCAAATCTGTGCGCCGGCCATTATTGAGGTTGTAGGCCAGCAGTGTCTGCTGCTCGCTTTTGGGCGCATCGCGCCCAACCAGCAGCAATCGTTGTCCATCGGGGAACCAGCCGGAATAGCCGCCCCCGTACAAGGATAGCAATTTTTGGGGAGAACTGCCGGCTATTTCTGCCAGCCAGATGTCGCTCTGACGCTGATCGTATGGCCCTTCTGTGTCGGTAGCAACCCATAAAATTTGCTCGGCGCCGGGCGAAAATCGGGGCCAGTTGCCACCGGTGTCCACCGCCCAACTTTCGCCGGTTTCTTCGTTGGTGAATTGGACTATATCACCATCCATTGCAGCCACAATAGTCCGATCGGGGCTGCGAAAACCGATGACCTCATTTGCCAGTTCGGGGTGCTGTAAGGGTGGGGCCGTTATGTCAATTCCGTAAATACCCACCGGTTTCATTGGGCCGGGTTTATCGAGAAAAAGCACCTGTTGGCTGTCGGGGGAAAAAAACGGCTCCACGCAACAGCCACCCTGCGTAAGGCGGCGCAGGGCCGGAACGGGGGTTGGCGTTGGCCATGGCGTTGGCGTAATTGTGGGGGTGCTGGTGGGGACAGGCGAAGATGGAGGTGACAGTGTGGCTGTCGGGGTGCTGGTGGGGGGTGTTGTAGCCGTCGATGCGGGCGCAACCGGTGTGTTTGCCGCTTCAACTTCCTGCGATATTTCTGCGGCTGCCGGCACCGCCGTATTTTCCTGCGATAAAACCGGGCCGGCATTACATCCCGCCACGGATAAACTTGCCAAAATCAGGAAACTGTAAAAGAGTAAAAACCGTAATCGCATTAACGTCCCCCAATATCGGGCGGCCAGGGGAATTGGTATTCGTTGAGCATTAATCCGCCAAAGCTGACGTTCGGTTGGTCTTGCAGGGTTTGCCACCGGCGCGGGTCGGTCAGGTCACGTTCGTAACCCCGGCCAAAACTTCCAATCAAGGCCAGGCTGTCCCAATCTGCATCAATCAATTTGACGGGGTTAAAGGCCCGGTTGTGAAAGTTGTTGCGAATTTCCAGATGCAAATGTGGGGCGGAGCGACAGGTACCAAAAGAGTCGCCGCTAAGGGCGACGACATCACCCTGTTTCACAAATTGGCCGGGCGTGAGTTCTGCTTTTTCTAACAAGTGGCCGTAAAAGGAGCTGTAACCATTGGGGTGGTCAATTGTCAGGTTGTGGGGCCAGGAACCGTGGCGGCTGTCCACTTCGCTGACAATGCCGTTACCGATGGCCACAATTTCTGTGCCGCACGGGGCGCTGAAATCTAATCCAAAATGAAGCCCTTGTCCGGCGCGGTAAAAAATATTGCGCTGAATAAAAGCGCCGACAGTATTGCCGTAAGAT
The DNA here is from genome assembly GCA_964460505.1 of uncultured Caldilineaceae bacterium. Classification (GTDB taxonomy): domain Bacteria; phylum Chloroflexota; class Anaerolineae; order 4572-78; family J111; genus J095. Next base: position 6,813 of record CAYWSS010000099.1, read on the forward strand.
TGGCCCAACAGCCATGTGTCGGGCCCCGGAGATTTGGCAAAGGGCAAAATAAAGGGGGGCGGGCTTGGAATTTGGCCGGGTGGTTCAATGGCCGGAAAGCCGGCGTGGTTCAGAACCTCTTCATTTTGGGCATTAAGATACGGTGCGGTCCACAGCACCAGAAATAAAAGGCCAGCCGAAACAGCCAACCTGATGAGCAGGGTGTTTTTTTCAGACAACATAAGTTCAGAATTTTACGCAAAACGCCAAATTTTTCAAAATTTACCTCTGGGCAAAGACAATGACATAGGTGTACCATATGCCCGGCCCCCGGACAGCAGCTACGCCAACCTGATTATAAAACCGGTTCAAAATTGCGGCCCGGTGCGGCGGACTGTTCATAAACCAGTCGATGGCCGAGGCAACGGTGGTTTCTTCGGTGCGGGCATTGAGCTGTATATTTTCCCCCGCCCGCAGAAAATTGTTGATGCCATATTCCAACATTCGGTCACGGGGGCTTTGGCCATCGGGGTTGATATGGGCCACAAAGTCGCGCACAACCATGTCCTGGGCGTGCCCTAAAGCCACGGCGCTCAAGTTATTGTCAAGCAGGAAGGGGGGCAGTTTCTTGTCTGCGCGTTCGGCGTTGACGCCATCAAACATTTGTTGAGCCAGTACAGGCGCTTGCGGCGGCGGCGGAACCGGGGTAGGGGTAACCAGTGTGTTCGGCTCAAATGTTTTCCTGGGGGTAAAAATTACGGGAATTGCCACCGACTGCCCCGCTTCAAGCGCTGCCGGGTCCAAATCGGGGTTAACGGCCAGTATGTCTTTTACGCTGGAACCAAAGCGCGAGGCAATGCCAACCAGCGTATCGTTCCCGGTTAGTTCGTACAAAATTACGGGGAAGCTCATGCTCAGCCCATCGTGCGGCGGAATGGCGAGATGCTGCCCCACTTGCAACCGTCTGGCGTCGGTGATGTTGTTGGTTTTTAACAAAATTTCAACCGGAATATCATATTCGGCGGCAATGGTTAGCGGAATATCGCCCGGTTGAATCGTGTGATAGACGGTTTCGCCGTTGTCAACGCCCCCCAGCGCCGGATTGTCTTTTTCAAAAACAATGGGCACGGCTACAGTCTCTCCCTCTGCCAGAGAATCACCGGTGAGGTGAGGATTTGCGGTATGAATGGCCACTACGCTGGAGCCATATTTTGAGGCGATGGTGAGCAGAGTCTCGGCCTCTACGGCTTCGTGAATGACAATTTTTTGCCGGGAGAATTCATTTTCGGAAGGGATGAGCAGATGTTGCCCTTTGTAAAGGTCCAGCGGGTTTCTAATGTTGTTGGCCACCAGCATGGCCTCGGTTGTAACATGATACCGGGCAGCAATGGCAATTAATGTTTCGCTGGTGGCCACGGTGTGAAATACAAAAAGCGGCGTCGGGCCAGGGGAGGGGGTAGCCGTGGGCGCGCCGGTAACGGTGGCAGACAGTGGCGCTACATCTTCCGTAGAAATCAGGCTGGCCGGTGTTTCTGCCACGTCCGGCGGCGCTGGAGAATCCTGGCTTGCGGCTTCGGCTTGCGGCTTTTCGGGCAGGGCAACCTTTAGGGCCGGTGGCAGCGCCGGCGAGAGCGCGTTGTAGCCCCATAGTGCAGCCACAATCAGAACCACAATTAAAACCAGGCTTATTTTTACGCGGCAAGGGACTTCGGTTGCAAGCTCTTTCCAGGTTTTGCTTTGAACCAGCTTTCCGCGATTTCTTTTCAGGTTGCGCCAACTTTGGCCTAAAGTCTCCGGCTTAACCCGCAGGAGGCGGGCTGTGTTGGTCAGTGAGCCGGAAGGTTTCTCAGGGGGTAATTGTTCAGCCCCGCCCCCCTCAATCTCCCCGTTCACGGGGGGAAGTTCAAAAACCCTCTCTTTTCGTGAGGGCAACCGAGGGATGGCTGGAGGGGGTTGAACGGTTACTTCAGGGGAGTCAGGTGAGTTTAAATCAGAATCCGGGTCGTTTAATTTTGATTTGGAGTTGAGTATGTTCGATTCTGAATCAGAAAATAATTCAGTTGCCGGCGCTGCTTTTTCCTGTTCATTGTCGTGGAGCGGGGGCGTGTTGTCTTCTTTATTTTTGTGTTGGTCACTCACCGTGGGTGTTACCTCTTTGCAAAAACCAGGACAAAAGTATACCACCCCGGCGGGCCTTCGGCAACACCTACCCCAATCTGATTAAATTGGTTGTGCAAAATGTTGGCGCGGTGGGGCGCGCTGTTCATAAACCAGCGGACAGCCTCGGTCACAGATTCTGCAATGGGCTTGACATTGCGCTGAATATTTTCGCCGGTCCATGACGCATCAATATTGTGCAGCGCAAAGCGGTTGCCCAGCGAGAGACCTTCCGGGGTAATGTGGGCAAAATATCCTCGGGCGACCATATCCTGAGCGTGGGCCAGGGCCATGGTCGCCAATTCTTCATCGGCTTTCAATGATTTTATACCGCGAATTTGGCGCTGGTTGTTTACGGCGGTTACCATTTCGTTTTGCAAGTCTGCCAAACCGGCCGGCATTGCCTCCGGCGAAATGATTTGCGGCAGGCCGGGGTCTGCATCTGGATTGGTGGGCGGCGATGTTACCGGAATAATTACTTGTTGTCCAATTTGCAGCGAGGTTGGTTCTAACCCGGGGTTGGCTGCCAGAATATCATCAACCGTGGAGCCGTAGAAAAAGGACAAATAACTGAATGTATCGCCGCTTTCTATTTTGTGAACGACAGTGGGCGCGCCAAATTCAACATCGCCGGAGGGTATCACCAGTTGCTGTGCTATTTGCAGGGTGTCCGCAGCAGTCATATTGTTGGCAATCAAAATCAGGTCCAGGCTTACTTCGTACTCGGCGGCAATGTGCGACAGGGTTTCGCCGGATTTAACGGTGTGAATTACAGGTTCCGGCGTGGGCGATGGTGAAACTGACGGCGAGGGGACAGGTGTTGGCGCGGTGGGTGACGGTGTGACCGTGACCGGAATGTGCAGTTCCTGCCCAATTTGCAAGCGCGTCGGGTCGGTGATGCTGTTGGTTGCCAGCAATGAGTCTACCGTTATGCTGTATGCTGCGGCAATGGCCAGCGGCACGTCACCCGCTTCAACAACATAATACACCGGAATTTGCGTCGGCGTGCTGGTGGGCGGGGGGATTGTAGGGGTGGAAGTGGGCAGTAGCCCCGTTTGGCTGCCGGCTGCCTCTGCAAGGGGTGTTGACGTTTGCAGACCGGTTGCAGGCCGGCTCTCGCCGGCAACACCTTCGGTTTGCGGCTCGGTAATTGTGGATTGCCGCCAAATTAAGGCAGCCACAGAAATTAGCCCCAACGTCAGGGCTATAGCCCACAAATTACGGTTTACGAAGTGTCTCAAGGTATCCATAACGCGGTAAGCCGCAAATTAACAATGAATAATGAACAATGAGTAATGAGTAATAGACTTGTTTTCTAACCCGAACAAGCCGGAACCAAAAAAATCATTCGCCGCAGAGTACGCAGAGATCGCAAAGACAGGGTGCCCTTTGGGTAAAAAGTTAAATGAAAAAACTCTGCGTTCCTGGCGCTCTTTGCGGTTAATTTTCTTGCACAAAAAAACTAGACGCCAGAATTGTGCTGCAAGCGCCCGGTATTTTGGAGGGCACTGATGGAGTCTGCGCCAATACCAAACATTGCAATTTGCAGTTCGGTTTGGGTAATTTTTATTTCATCCAAAACAGCTTCCAGAGAGCGGGTGGCTGCTTTAAGAAACGGGCCGGCCATACCGCCAAGTAATGCCCCCAGCGCAATACATTTTGCAATATCCAATCCATTGCGCAGACCACCGCTGGCAATAACAGGCAGGCCGGGCGCACTCTTTTTTGCGGCCAGAAGGGCATCAGCAGTGGGAATGCCCCAGTCGACAAATGTGGCGGCAATCCGGCGCTGTACTTCGGTTTTGGCCCGGTACATTTCCACCTGACTCCAACTGGTACCGCCGGAGCCGGCCACATCGATGGCGGCCACACCGGCCTCTGCCAGCCGGCGCGCGGTATCCTGAGAAAATCCCCACCCTACCTCTTTGGCAATAACCGGCACCGGCAATACCCGGCAGACCTCCTTAATTTTACTGAGCAAATTGCGAAAGTCTGTGTCACCCTCCGGTTGAACGGCTTCCTGAATAATATTGAGATGTAAAATCAGGGCGTCAGCTTCAATCATGTCCACGGCTCGTTGGCAATGGTCGGTGGTGTAGCCATAATTAAGCTGCACCGCGCCGAGATTGGCTAGCAAAACCGTGGTGGGAGCCAGCGGCCGCACCTGAAAGGTGCCGGCCAGTAGTGGCTCCTCAATGGCCGCTCGTTGCGAGCCTACCCCGATAGCAATGCCGGTTTGCTCGGCGGCCTGAGCTAAAATCCGGTTAATCAACTGGGCGTGTTCGGTGCCGCCTGTCATTGAAGATATTAGCAGCGGGGCCTTTAACCTTTTTCCCAGAAATGAAACAGATGTGTCAACCTGGGTTAAATCCAATTCCGGCAAGGCTTGATGCAAAAACCGGTAATTTTCCAATCCGGTTGTAAGCTGCCTGAAATTAACGTTTTCTTCCAGATTAATGCGAATATGATCAAGTTTTCGTTTTTCGTGCATTTGGGTGCAACTTTTTTATAAGAATGGTGTTAAATTGATTGTTGGCTAGTTTACCAATCACTGAAACCCTAGTCAAACCCATACCGTAGTGATAGTGGGGATGCCAAATGGCAGACTTATCGGTGAAAATTTTTAACCTGTGCAATAAGGCTATTGCCAACCGAAGACGCCAAAAAAAATGGCTCTACAGGATTTCGCAGGATCAAAGTAAAGAATTTGCCACGAATTGCACG
>CAYWSS010000100.1:0-11659 GCA_964460505.1 uncultured Caldilineaceae bacterium
ATGGAGAGGATGGAGACGCTTCGTGGGTTACCGATCTCGCCACTCGCGGGGTCGAGATCGTCGCAGTAACGCACCTCGGGGGGCTCTCGGGCCACCCGGATCCGTCAGTCGGCGCGCGCTCGGCCCGCGTGTGGTGCACCCGCGCCCAAGACGAAAAGGACCAGCACCCCCTCCTGGCTTACGGCGATCGAACTTCCCATGCCGGCGACCCTGGGCTCGGTGAACTGCTACATGGTGCGAGGGCCCGCCGGCGTCGGCCTCATCGACACGGGTATGAACGACGCCACCAGCCTGACGGCCCTGAAGCGTGGGCTCGAGACCATGGGGATGGATCTGGGCAGCATCGACACCGTGTTCTGCACTCATCACCACCCGGATCATTGCGGGATAGGGCTCACCCTGCGAAGATCGGGCGCCCGCGTCCATATGTCGGGGGTTGATGCCGGATCCATGAAGGCCTTTTTGGAGAACCCGGACATGGATTGGAGGAGGGCTACATTCTTCGGTCGCCACCAGGTCCCACAGACGTTCGCCGAGCGGGTGACCGGCATGTTTCCTTTCTTCCGCGGAATGCAGGAGCCCTTCGAGCCGGGCGGGATCGTGCAAGATGGCGATGTGCTCGATCTGGGCGGTATCCCCTTTGAGGTGTTGATCACACCCGGGCACACGGCGGGGCACGGGTGCCTGCTTCACGGGGGCGAGGGCTTGATCTTCACCGGAGATCACATCATCCCGGAGGACGCAACCCACGTCTCGATGAGGGAGGACGTACAGGGTACGGATCCCCTTGGCGGGTTCATCACCTCCCCGGAGCGGGGAAGGGGGCTGGGGCCGATCAGGGCAAAGGCCCGCCCCCGGCGGTGTCGTCGCGCCGCCGTGCCGGCCGTGCTGAGGGAGCGCGCCACGCGGGTGGCTGCGTGCCGACTGCCCCCCCGAGGCCCGGGCGCTCTTCAGGGGACCGTTCACGGGAATCATAGGGGGCAGCACCCGCCCGTTGTTGCGCGTCCTGCGGTACCGGGTTTCCCGAGAATATCGTCTCCGAGCACAACAACGGTATCCGCGCCGATGACGATTGCTTCCGAATAGCGTTCGGTGACATAAAGCGCTTTCTGGTCCGCGAGGAGTGCGATCACCTGTTTGGGCGGCGTTTGTTGTGGAGAATTTTTGCTGAGCCGCTTTTGCGGCGGCAATTCCTTCTTGTAATAAACTTTCTTGAACACTCGGCATAATTCATTTGCCTTCTTAGTTTGTTATGTTTATTTCATTGTAGCATTTTATTTTGTCTCCCGCAACGGGACCCTTAACGAATGGTAACGGCTCAGGTTATGTCATTCTGAGCAAAGAATCTCCATGAAGTGCCGCAAGAGTGAGGCACCGTTATACCGCATGGAGATTCTTCGGCCTGCGGCCTAATGACCTGGCAGGCCAGGTAGTTACAACAAATGCAAAAATGTCCCGGTAGAATGATACTCAGTAGATCCAATTTTTGTGGAGTGCGGCATCCTCAGATGCGGCCCCGTTTGGCATCTGAGGATGCTAACCCCTCAAATTTTGATCTACTGATACTCTCATGCTGTCGGGGCTTGTATTTTTTTGGCGCTGATTAAAATAACGCGTTGGCCAGTTTTCGGCGGTAACTTCTCACAATGTCTTGATTGTCGCCCAATATGGTAAAAATTGCCAGCATCGCTTTGCGCGCCCCATCGTCATTATATTTGCGGTTGCGCCGAACAAGCTCCAGAAATTGCTCCAGTGCCGGCGCAAATTGTTGCTTACTGGCGTACAGGCTACCCAACGCATACCGGCTGGCCGAATTGTTTAAGTCGGCCTCAATTCTGGCCCAAAGTTCATCTTCGGTGTGACCGGCAGCAAAACGACTGAATTCGGCAGTGGCCAGCAGGGCCTCAGCGACGCCTTGCTCATGTACCCCGGCAGGAATGCCTTCCAGCACGGCTACGCCCGCATCAATTTTCCCCTGATTGAGCAACACCCGCCCCAGCCCGATTTTGACCGGGTAATGGTCAGGCTTTTCTGCCAGCGCGGCCCGGTAGCCGGCTTCGGCCATAGCCGGCTGCCGGTTCATTTCCCACTGATAGGCCTGTTCGGCCAGTAAATCGGCCTGAGAGGGAATTATCTCCTCAATAAATTTTCTAACCTGCGGTTCGGGCAGGGCACCGGTAAACTCATTGGCCACCTGACCGTTGATAAAGGCTTTTACCGCCGGAATCCCCTGCACGTAATATTGTTGGGCAGTAACCTGATTGCTGTCAACATCCAGCTTTGCCAAAATAAACTTGCCCTTAAATTCTGCGGCCAGGCTTTCTAAAATGGGGCCTAACATGCGGCAGGGGCCACACCACCCGGCCCAAAAATCCACCAGCACCGGCACCGTCTTTGAGCGCTCCAGCACTTTGGCGGCAAATGTTTGGTCTGTGACGTTAATAACATAATCTGTTGCAGTTGTTGTGGCGGACATTCAAATTCTCCTTTTGAATCAGGGGTTAGGGGTTAGGAGTTAGGGAAAAGCGCTTGCTGCATTCTGTCCCTAAATCCTAGCCCCTGATTCCTAACCCCTATATTCCGGGCAGTAATAATTTGACGCATTGATTTTACACGCTCTTACTCTGGCGTAATTTCTATTTCTCCGGCGGCCACAAAATCAGCCACGTGTTGATTGTTGGAATCTGTTACTTGCAGGCGTGTTTCGCCTGACGGCCGGTACAGGCCCACCCGAAGCGTGTATTGCCCGGCAGCAAGATTGGCCGGAATGGTTATTTCAACCGGGTCCAGGATGACTTCGCCGGGCAGCCAGCCGGTGGTTGGCTGGCGTCCGTCTACGCCCGGTTTGTGGTCATACTGGGTAACAAGCCGGTTATTGGCATCAACCAGATGCGTAAAAATCTGATACGGTGACTCCATTTCGTTAAGCCCCTGCCAGTAAAAATCAAGATTGATGCTGCACGCCCCGGAGACACAATCGGATTGATTGAGCTTGAAAGCGGGCGGTGAACCCTGCGCTGCATCCGGCGAATTAAAGCCGGCCAGCAGCGCCTTATTTTCAAAGTTTGCATCAAGCGCATGTTGAATATTGGGCAGGTCAAAAACGCGCGCTTTTTTTTTGGTAACGCGCAGCCACGGCAAATTTAGCCCGTCACCAACGGGGATGCCCCAGCGCCGTAAATTTAACCGGGTGCCGTTGGGTCGCAGCCAACTCAGCCGCACGCGCAGCGCCTTTTCGCCCGGTGGAGCGCCGGCCGGCACCACCAGGTTAACCTGGTCTCCAATAAATTGGCCGGGCTGCCAGCTTGTGGTTGGGGCGCGGCCATCAAGCGGCTGCACCTGCGTGGCGCGTAAAACGTTGCCGGCGGCGTCAAGTTGCTCCACCCGCAGCAAGTAGCTGTCAACGGGCCTGTTTTTTGCTTGCCACAGCAGGTGTAGAGCAAACCCTTTGCCCTGCCCCACTCTGGCCACAGAATAATTAAATCCGGCCAGTTGGATTTCGTTGTTAAAGTCGTGGGAGGCCACTGTTTTGTAGCTGTCCGAATCAAGTTGGTAATCTGCCGGAGGCGATATAATTTCCACCGGCCCCAAATCCAGCACCACCGAACCATTGGGCATTGTCCAGGGCCGGTCGGCCTGCTCATACGTTACCAGTTGCAGCCGGTACCGGCCCGGCAGGGTGCCGACAGGAACGTGCAGCAGGGGGTAGCTTAAAAGATGCTGCCCCACAGGCAGGGTCTTGCGCGGAAACCAGCCGCTGCGCAAGCGGTCATCCAATTGGGCAACAACAATATCGTTCTGCGTTAGCCGCAGCGATACGGTTGCCTTTTCACCAAGTTCCTGTAACGCCTGCCAGGTGAGCGTTACCGGATAATTTTGCCCTGCTGCCGCCTGCGCGGCAAAATCCGCGCCAATAAGATGAAGCCGGCGGCCAAATGTAATGTCCGGCTGATGCGGCAGGGACGGAAGCAAGCTTTGGGGGTTAAGCCGGCGGGGCGCAATGCGCACCAGTCTCCCCCACGGAATAAATTGATACCGCTCCTCGATTCCTGCCGCCCAGCCCTGTAACGGCCCGGCGATGAACAGGTTATTATTTCCCCGCTCAAACCAGTTGATGACCACCGCCTCATCGGGCGGATACACACCCCGCAAATCGGGGCGGCGGTTCTCGGCGTGCTGCATGTACCAGAAAGAGGTCAGGTCGCCCCAATGGGCCAGCATCCCGGAGCCGGTATCCAGCGGGTGGTTCAGGGCATCGGCCCACTCGTTAAAAATATCGCGGTTCCATTTGATGCTCAGCCAGGTGACGTTGTGTTGAATTTGGGGATAGAACAGGAGGGGGGCGAGGGCGATGAGAAGCAGGGGAGGGGTGAAACGTGATACGTATTGCGTATTTCGTATTGCGTATTTCGTGACACTTGCGCCGGCCCCCTTGCGAGTCAGGGCAGGTATGCGTAATGCGTAATGCGTGAGCGCGGCGAGGCCCTGCGCAAGTGAGATAAGCGCGTAACCGGCAAAGATACAGAACACCAAAAACGATGGCAGCAGAAAGGCCGATTGTTCGCCCTGGCCGTAGGCCAGCACAAAGGGAATGGGCAGGGCATAAATTAAGAGCAGCGGAAAAAATCGGCGAGGTTGGGATACGGCCAGGGCCAGCCCGCCCACAAGCCCCAAAATTGCGCCAATCATTGTCAGGTCTTTGGTAAGCAGCGGGAGGTACACGGTAAAAAATTGCTGCGGCACCAGCCCCCAATTGGTAACGACGCCGCCGGTAAAGCCGCTGGCGGTAAAATAGCTAACCAACCCGGCCGGGCCGGAGGTGTAAAAATCGGCCAGTAGCCCCTGCTCAATGGCATCCTGCCGGGTACGCGCGGCAATCAGCCATTCGGCGCGGAGGGGAATGTACAGGTAAAACAGGCCGGGAATTACCAGCAGCAACAGCTGTCCGGCTATCGATTTGAGGCTGCGGAAGTATGCTCTGAAGTTGAGCCAGGCCAGCAGGACCAGGCCGGGAATCAGCAAAACACCGGTGTTGTGTACGCTAATTTGCAGCCCCAGAAAAAGGGTGGGCAACACCATGGGAAACGGCTTAAACCACCGGCGCATTTTGGAGGAGGATGGTTCATCCGGGATTGGGATGGCTTCCAGCGCCCGGGCAAGGGTGTACAGCAACCCGCTAAACAGCAGAATATTCAGGGCGTAGGTTTTGGCCTCGGTCGACCAGCGCCAGAAGGTGGGCAGGGTGGCAAAAATAAGCACCGCGGCCGGCGCGGCCCATCGTTCGCTGCCGGCGCTGTATTTGGGGTGCGTAACCAACCGGCGGATGGCGTTGTACAAGATAGGCAGCGCCGCTGCCGAGCAGAACGCCGAAAACAGGTTCATACGCCAAGCCACTTCGCCAAAAGGAATAAGGCTGACCCACAGCTTGCTCAGCAAAATATAAAGCGGAAAGCCGGTGGGGTAAGTGACGCCCAGCACGTAGGGGGTGTACTGAAACAGAGCCGCATCTCCCTCGATAACGGTGGGGGCCAGGGTGCCGGTGTAGGCGTACATTCCGGCCAGAAACAGGAGCAGGCCGGTGAGGGAATCCGTAAATGATGAATGATGAATGACACTTGCGCCGGCACGCAGTGCAGGTGTGAAGGATGAATATTTTTTGATACGTGAGGTAAATGTCGGTGTGTTGCGCGTATTTCGTATTTCGTATTTCGTATTTCGTAACATCGCTACTCTGTTGCCCTGTAACCCCTGCTACCCGAAACCTGCACCCTGCTACCTGTCCCCGTAAACCAACCCGGCAAAGCGGTAAAAGCCGGCAATGGGCAGTAAGGTGCTTTCATCGATGGGTGAGATGTTTGCGCTGCTAATGGGCAGGCGGGCTGAGACATCCCACGGGTCATCGCTGCGGCTAAATCCAATGGCGTAAGTGAAGGCGGCTTTATCGCCGGTCCACCAGGGGATGGTGTTTACCCGTACCTGGCGCCGGTCTCCGGCTTGCCAGCGAGAGGTGGGCCACCACAAAATAGCGGGTTGGGGATAGCCGGTGGCGCCCACAGTAGTGCCATTTTCATCCAGCAGGTACAGAAACAGTTTATAGTCTTCGGCGGGTTGTTGCAAGGTTTCAAAGTAGAGCACTACCTGTGGCTCAGTTTCGGAGGTGGCCAGGCGGCGAATTTCTGTATCCACGCCCACCAGTCTGATTTCATCACCAAACGCAGCATCAAATGGTTGGACCGTATCGGGCAATGTTTTAAATTCTGTAAAGGTAAACAGTTCGTTCTCCAGCGGCACGCGGGGCGCATCTTTTTTCAGCAGAAGATAACCATCCTGATAGGCGATGGCGCCAAAAGCGTGTTCGTAAATCATGCCAATAATCAGGTCGCCGTGCGCGTTGAAGCGGTTGGGGAATTTGTAGTGGCTGATATCCAGCCAGATATAATCATAGTCGGGATAGAGCGGCCCGCTCCAGATGCCCAACTTCTCCCGGTGGGCAACGTAGGGGATCAGTTGAGCCTGCGCCAACAGGCCGGCCTCGGGCGGAATGGTGGCCGCAAACTCGCGGCCAAGGTCATGGTGCGCGGTAACTTTTACCGGTTCGTACAGTTTGGAAAGCGGGCTGTATCCCCGAAAATAGTGGTAGGTGAGGGATGTGATGAGCAGGATGAGGGCAAGGATAGTAAGTGGGGAAAAACGTAACATTTGCGCCGGCGTTGCGCGCCTGCCGGCGCGATGCGTGATGCGTGAGTTTTGCCCATCGTTCTTTACTAATTGATAATTATTCTTTGTTAATTGATAATTGATTCGAGCCATGCCATCGATGGTACCCAGCATAATAAAGGCCAGCATGGGGGCGGCGTAGTGCCAGGTTTCCAACTGGCGCAGGGTTGGGTTTTGGCTCAACAGGGAAAAGGCCAGCGATGGGGCCGCCAGAGCAAACAGGGGTAATCCGGCCCAGGGCAGCAGGGCCACCGGCAGCGTAATCATCAACAGGGCCGGGACGGAATCGGGGCGCAGGACAAGCGCCAACACCTTATCCGGCGCGGTAATGGGCGACAGCGCAATTTTCAGGGGGGTGTTGCCCAGCGTTTCAAACCAGGCCGCGTAAATAGAGTGCCCTCCGCCGGTGCGGAAGGCGGGGATTATCATCTGGAAGGTTACGTAAAACCATATCAGCCCCACCGCGGCCAATATTCCCCCCTCCCACCACCTGCGACGCAAAAGCAGCAGGTACAACCCCACCATAAACACGCTCAGCGAAATATCTTCTTTGGTAGAAAGCGCGAGAAGAAAGAAGAGGCCGGACAGGATGTAGTGCCTGTTTGAGGTGGTAAAAAACCGCCGGAGCGCAGAGGGGCTGGGAGGCTGGGGAAAATTTTCTCCGTTTCTCCGCTGCTCTCCGGCCCCCCGGCCCAACTCCGGCCAAAGCCAGAAGCTTTTCCCCCGAGCTTCCAGAGCGCGGTCCAAAAAGTAGATGGCCGACAGGAGAAAGAGCGGGGCCAGCGTTACGGCGTGAAAATCGAACAGGGTCACAGATTGGGTGGCCGGCATCAGAAAATAGGCGGCCACAACGGCCAGAGCCGCCCATTCGTTGCCGGACAGGCGGCGGACGGCCAGCGCGTACATGGGCCAGGCTGCCAACGTCAGCGCGCTCACTTGCAGCCAAAACAGGGTGGTCGGGTTGGGCCGAAGCGCGTAGAGCGGGGCAATTAGAAAAAGAATGGGTTCAACATGCGTAGCCCAGCGCAGGGGGCCGTTATCTTCGATGGTAGAAACTGCAAACCCACGGCCATGAATAAAATTCCACAGGGGTTGAATATAAACACCGGTATCAAACACGCCGGTTTCAAACGCCAGGTGGCGTTGGGTGGTGTACCATCCGCAGAAGATAAAGAAGGTCAGCATCATTACCGCCAGCAGCAGGCGCGGCAACATGGCCCGCCGGTTTCCTGCGGGTGCTGGTTGCTGCGTAACGGGTGTGGCCCGCTTCTCTTCCACTTATTTCACCGTTAATCCGGGAATTAAACAGACATCGGTTTGACAGTTTTGGCCGTTAACCGGCAGGCGTTCTCCGGTGTTGGGGTTGTACAAACCAACGGCAAGCTGATAATTGCCGGAGGGGGCATCCGGTTGAAGCGTAATGGCGTAGCTGTCGGCAATAAACTCGCCGGGCAACCAGCCGGTGGTTGGAAATTGCCCGTCGCCGGGGGTGTGGTCCACCTGGCCGTGCAGCGTTCCATCCGGGCCAATTAGCTGCACAAAGGCGGTGTAGTCCTGCTCAAACTCGGCATCTGCCTGCCAGTGGAGAATAGTATTCAGAGTGTCGCCGGGGGCCAGGGTGCCGGTTTCAACATCCAGGCCGGACAGCGTGGCCAGACCGCCAAATTCGGCTTCAATTGCCACCTGCGGCTGCGGATCTTCAAAATTTCTTATCCAGCCTGTTAGGGAAAATTCACCCACGGGCAAGGTCAATAGCTCATCAGCCGGGGCATCAAACGAAGAAAGGCGCAGATGCAGTTGGTACGCACCCGGCTCCAGCGCCGGCGGAATCCGGGCCGTAATCCAGCCCCGAAACATCTCTCGGGAGGCCCATTGCGACGACAAATAATTGGCCCCGGCCAGGCCCACCGGCGCTGAAATTGGCCATTCACCGTCCGCGGATTTTATGATAAACTGCATGGCCAAATCCTGCGCGGGCGTCACGTCTTCGCCGGCCTGCCAGATAATTGAGGCGGCAACCGGCTGGCCCGACCGCACACTTTTGCCGGGGAGGGTTTCAAAGCCAATTAAATTCAGGCCGGGCAGCACCTCTTGATTAAGCGGCAAAACCGGGTTAACGTGTTCCGGTTTTGCCCGTCTGTTATCCGGGGCGGGAACTACGGCAAATTCTGACAGCGTAGCCAGTTTGCCGGTATTGTTGCTGCCGGTGATGGGCAGTTGTTCCTGCGAATCCCGGCCATAAACCGCCAGTTTCAGGGTGTAGGTACCGGGTGGCGTACCCGGCGGAATGAGAATAAGAAAATAGGAGTACTCTTCTGCCCCTGTTTCCCAAGCCCGGCTGCCCACTTGTTTAATGTTGTTGATAAGGTCTTTGTCTACCTGGGTAACAAGCTGCCCGCTGTCGTTATCAAAAATCAGGGCTGACACCTTTAGATTTTCAGGATGCTCGCCGGTTTTTTGCCAGGCGGCCCGCAGCCAAAGCCAGTCGTTACTGCGGGCGTGAGGCTGGTTTACAAAGGTTTCGTCGCCGGCATCGCCCAAGGCAAATCCGGAGAGTTTTATCTGGCCGCCAAAATCGATGCCGGCCGGCTGCAAGGTTTCGCCGGCGCTAAAATCGGGCGAAGGCACGGTAAGCTGGTAGGTGTGAATGTCGAAATATTCAAAGCTGTGCTTGTGGTCGTGGTAGCCATATTTTTCCAGGTAGTAGGGCACAATTCCCTTGGGGTCGGCCCCGGTATGTTTGGATGTTTTCCACTCAACCACACGAATGACCGAGTGCCCGGCAGCAGCGCGGGTTAAATCATCGGCCAGGGTGCGTTCATCATCCACCACCCAATAATGAGCGGCGGGAGGGCGTTCCAGTTCAACCAAAAAGTCGGTAGTGAAATTGCGATGGATATCGCCGGCGGCGGTGTTTCTGAGCAAAATAAAGGCGGCGTCAGGGTTAGATTCCCGGTTGATTTCCTCTGCCATTTTGACCGCATATACGTGAAACGCGGCCTGGGCATCGTTGGTTTGCGGAAAGAAATAAAAGTAATTGACCAGGAACGGTTTGTTGGCCAGCCAGAATTGCCAGCAAAGCCACACCCCAATTACCAGCCCCAAACCGCGCACGAGCCATTTAAATTTTACGGCTCCAATTTTGGGCGATAGCCGGCGCCGTCCAAAAGACAGGGCCAACTCAAAAACAGAAACAACGGTAATGGCCGCAAAAACATAGGTGGGGGTCGTTGCCCCAATAGTGCGCAGATTATGAGGAATGGCATCCGGCGAGAGAATACTGGGCAGCAGCATCATTGCATACCAGAGCGCAATAAACTGGTAGGCGGCATGACCTCGCAACCCGCGCCAGAGCGATATCAGGAAGCCCGCAAAAACCAGAAACCCAACTGAAGTGGGGATATAGCGCATAAGCGGTGGTTTGCCAATTAGCCAGGAAAATGAGACTCCGTACGCCGAAAAATTACCCACAAAGCTGCGCCACAACAAGCCCCACGGGTCGCCCTGATTAATTTGCGGGTTGGTAAAAATGGCCTGATTAACGCGGGTGCCGCCGGGATCCAGGTTAGGGTCGGCCAGCAGCACGTAAACAATGGGCAGCAGAAAAATTACGGCCGTTAGCCCGGTTACAAACAGATTCCAGAATTGCGAGGTTATATAGGCTTTGGGGGGGGTGGCCGTCCAGTTGAGTTTTTTGGCCGGCTTCACCAGCAGCCACTGGATGATAAAAAATGCGGCATACAGCGGTGGGGCAAATGCACCGGACAGGTAAATGTACATCAAGCTTGCCAGAAAAACACCGCCGGCAAAAAAGGGCCACATAGATTTTAGATTGGCGATTCCCGGCTTGTGATTGGACTTGCCGCGGTTGTGGTTTAATCCCCACCACAGGAAAAAAACGGAGGGCAGCATAAATAACGGCACGCCAATGGTGGCAAAAGCAACCCGGCTGGGCCAGATATGCCACACAGACACCGCCAGGGCCAGGGTCGACAGGCCGGCAATCCAGCGGGCGCGGTTAAGGCCGGCTATGCGAAAAATCTCGCGTACCGCCCAGTAGTTGGTAAAAATGCTAACCACCCCGGCCCAGGCGGCTACGCCTCGAATGGCGGCAATGGATGGCCCAAAAAAATAAAATGAGACGGCGGCAAAATAAAAGCCCAGAGCGCCGCCGCCGCCCTGTCCTTCGTAAGAATATTGCACCCCATCCCGCAGGGTGGTCAGGGCGCCAACCGCCCCTACGGCTTCATCGGAGTTGAAACCGGGAGGCACTTCTTCGATGCGCCAGTAGCGCAAAAATGTGGCCAGGGCCACAATGGCAAGCAGCGCCAGCCATTCTACGGCCAATATCCATTTTGCTTCAGTTTTCTTACTATTCAAGCGTTCCTCCGGATAGTGCGCAACGGTCAACGTTCCTCCGGCAATCAACAATCAGCCCGCCGTATTCGGGCGGGCTGCGCAGCAAATCCTGATAAATTTAGAGCCCGCATGATAACTAAATTAAGCTCAGTTGGCAAGTTGCAGGTTACAGGTGGCAGGTAGCAGGTAGCAAGTGGCAGGGTTAGTGAATTGCGATTTTGCGACTTTGCGGCCTCTGCGTCCCTGCAACCCTGTGTTGTGATGGTTACGGGGGGATCCCCGTAACCGGATATTAAACCGGCTTAAGCCGACAAGTTACCCGTTCCGGATTCAAAGCCGGAACAATCGAAAAGTTGAGGAAGACACAATTTTATTATTGCCCCTTTCTAAATCCGTTCATTCTGCCGTAGACCCTGCTCTTTTTTGGCCGGATTCAGAGCAAGATTATTGGAATGAACGGATTACCGGCCTTCTTTTTCGTAAAAATGCAATACCACAAAAGTCATCAGGTAAATTAAAGTGACCGGTACTTTTAGGGCCACTGAAAGTAGACCTGTATCTATATTTTAAGGGCCGGTCACTT
>CAYWSS010000101.1:0-11624 GCA_964460505.1 uncultured Caldilineaceae bacterium
CCAGTTCGGTGCCAAAAATGGGGATGTGAAGGTGGAAAAGGGGGTTAAGATAATGGTTCGTGTAATCTATCTTACACGAACCATTATCTTAACCCCCTTTTAAGGCCGATTCTGCCTCTGCAATTCCATTTTGGCAGCGAAACTGGACTTTGATCCTGTACCGGCGAATCGTTAAGAAATGCGTGCGCATACACCCGCATAGATTCCGGACAGATGGCAATGCAAAACGAGCCTCAGCAGCGTAGAAGTCAGCCCCCATAAATTACCCCTTTCTTTGGTTGGCCTGTTTGGGAATTTATCATAATCTTACTATACGAAGCAGGGGAGGGAATCCTGGTCCATTGGAATTAGGACGGCATTACCACCAATTAGTTAGAGTACAGAACGCGAAAGAAAGAATTAAGTTTTACTGCTGTCAAAAAGACAATTCCAAGTTGCCAAATGGCGGAACTGGGTTAAAGTTTACATAAACAAATCCTGGATATTAGAGAGACCAGCCAAGTAACTCCTGCCCTTCTTGATTTGGAGAAAGCGATTGACGAATTTCGTCAAGATATTCTCCCCCTAATTGACCCAAGGCCAGAAGAAAACCGGGATGGGGCCAAACTGAAAAGCAAAGAACAGGCCATCCTCCAGGCCGGGCTGCGACTGGTTGGACATTGCCTGGCCATCTTGATTTACCAGTTGGTGTTGAGCCAGAATATCCAACTGGCAGCCAATCGGGTCTGCCTGAGTACAATTTATAGTTGCGAGCTGCGGGTACAGGCAGGGGTGAGGTTGCCGGTCAGGGCCATCGACAACAGCCGGTGGTGGTCCACCTGCAAGGAGGCAAGGGGCGAACGGCACAGGCGCTGACCCAACTGCGGCACTATTGGCAGCATCATCGAAACCCGGAGTGGCTCTTTCCAGGCCGAACACCGGGGTCATCGAAACTGAATCCGCAGGACTATCTTTTTTTGGTGACCTTCACCCTGCCGAAAAAATCGCCCGCAACAACCGGCAGGAGATGTATGATTTGCTCTTTCGCTGCAGCGGTGGCCTTGCAGGAATTGGAGGCAGCCCCCCCGCTTTGTGGGACTTCTACCAGGTGGTTCGGGGGATGAAGTGGTCGAGTAATTGTTGAACAAGGCGGGAAAAGTCTAAACGTAACCGAATTGGATAACTGAATTGTGGGCGTTATGTGACAGTTCCTCCGTCCGCTTGCCTCACAATCGTAATTCCTCTTGACTTTTAGACGGCGCTATTCCCGTTTGACTTGAGACCAACATCAAGTATCATAGACATAAATTTCTCCGCCACGAATTTACACGAATTTTACTAATTTTTTTGTAACTACTTAGGCACACACCTTTGTAGCCGCTATAGTAGCGTCCTTTTGCCGTTTTTACCCCCCCCTCAATCCCCCCCGAATCGGGGGGGAAGTTAAGTCCTCCCCCCCTCCTGAGGGGGGAGTTAGAGGGGGGTAAGTAGTTACATTTTTTTTAAATTTAATTTGTGAAATCCATGATAATTCGCGGCAAAAAAACGGTGAAGCCTTATGGATATTGACGGTAAATCTTTGGATATTACGCAAGACAATCTGGCCAAACTCAAGCAGCTATTTCCCAATTTGGTCAAAGAGGGTGAAATTGACCTGAACGAATTCAAAGCTGCCTTTGGACAGGAACCGGCCAGCCAAGAGGAACGATACGGCTTGAGTTGGGCCGGCAAATACGACTCCTTCAAGCAGGTGCAGGAGCAAACCACCCACACCCTCAACCCCGACCGCGACAACAGCATTGAGTTTGACCCAACCGAAAACATCTTCATCGAGGGCGAAAATCTGGATGCGCTACAGATTTTGCAACGGTCTTACTACGGCAAAATCAAGATGATCTACATTGACCCCCCCTACAACACCGGCAACGATCATTTTGTCTACCCCGACAATTTTGCCGAAGACCGGGACGAATATTTACAACGCGCCGGCGAAAAAGACCGCAACGGCGAGGTAAACAGAACCGATCTGTTCCGCAAGAATACCCGCGAAAACGGCCATTTCCATTCCACCTGGCTGAGTATGATGTACCCCCGCCTTTATCTGGCCCGAAACTTGCTGCGGGAAGATGGGGTGATTTTTGTTTCCATTGACGATAACGAGGTTGCCAATTTAAGGTTGTTGATGGATCAGGTATTTGGGGAGGAGAATTTCTTTGCAAAAATTGTTGTGCAATCAAATAAAAGAGGGCAAACGTATAAACAAATATCGAAAACACATGAATATCTATTAGTTTATACAAGAAATGCAGAGACAGAAGTCAATGAGCTTAAAAAGTCTGGCGAAAAAGATGATCTCAATTTCAGTGATAACATTGGGCGTTTTAATATACGAGAATTAAGGAATCGTAATCCAAAATTTGGCAGATTTAATCGACCAAATCTGTTTTATCCTATTTATGTTAATGCAAAAGTCTCTGATAAAGACGGTCTTTCACCCATTTCGTTGATTAAAAAAGACGATTACAGTGTAGAAGTATTACCGCTAAATAGTAACGGTGGGGAAAGTTGCTGGCGATGGGGAAAAGATTTAGTTCAGAAAAATATCGGGCGCAATACACTTAACAGCAATGTTGTTGCCCGTAAAAAAAATAACAGTGGATATAATATTTATGAGAAGTATAGAAAGTTAACATACAAAGCAAAGTCGATATGGTTTGAAACCGAAGTCCTAACGGAAAAGGGAACGATTGAATTAAGAAAACTGGGTCTCGCAGATTATTTTGATTTTCCCAAGCCAGTTTATCTAATCAAAAAATTATTGATGCTTGGAACAGATCAAGAAGATATTATTCTGGACTTTTTCGCCGGTTCAGCCACCACCGCCCACGCCGTGCTTGACCTGAACAAAGAAGACGGCGGCAACCGCAAATTCATCTGCATCCAATACCCGGAAGAGACGCCGGAAAAGAGCAAGGCCCGCAACGCCGGTTACAACACCATCGCCGACATCGGCAGAGCCAGAATCCGCAAAGTCATCGAGCAAATGAATGCGGAACGGGCGGCGCAGCTTCCGTTGGGAGAACGCCCCACGCTTGGTTTTAGAGCCTTCAAATTAGCTCCCTCCAATTTCAAAATCTGGCGCAGCGACCTGAAAACCGGGGCGGAAATTATGGCGCAGCTTGAATTTTACGTAGACCCCACCCTGCACGATAACGAAGAATATATGCTGTGGGAACTGCTGCTCAAGGCGGGCTATCCCCTTTCGGCAAAAGTTAAAGCGCGACAAATCGAAGGCGTTACCGTTTATGATGTTGAGAACGGGCAGGTGATGGTTGCCCTGCAAGCCCTTAATCCGGCGGTTATCGAGACGGTGCGGCAAAGTAAACCGCAAACCTTCATCTGCCTTGATAAACTTTTCAACAACGACAACTCGCTAAAAACCAACACCGGCTTGCAAATGAAAGAAGACAGCATAACCTTCCAGTCAATATAAAATAGCCGCGAATTAGCACGAATTTCACTAATTTTTATTTTTAAATCATAATTCGTGAAATTCGTGGCAATTCGTGGCAAAAAAGAAAACAATGACGAAACTGATTTACAAAGAAGAAAGCTATAAAATTATCGGCTTGTGTATGGAAGTCCACCGGGAATTAGGACGGGGGCTATTGGAAGCGGTTTACAAAGACGCTTTAGAATACGAGTTCACCACCAACAAAATCCCCTTTGAACGCGAAAAAACGTATAAAGTACGATACAAAGACATCATCCTGCCCCACGAATTCTACGCCGACTTTGTGGTGTACGACAACATCATTCTGGAAATAAAAGCTCGCAGCAAAATTGTGGATGAATTCATCAAACAAACCCTCAACTATATGGCAATTGCCAAAAGTCCATTAGGCTTACTCATCAACTTTGGTGAACCATCACTCAAATACAAACGTTTGGTGTTATAAGCCACGAATTAAGTAAGTATCAGAATAGTTTTCGCACTTTTTATATTCGCTTACCAGACTAAAGCGCTCTTCAAAAATGACAAAACCTTTCTTATAGTTACTTAAAAACAAAAAATTAGTGAAATTCGTGTTAATTCGCGGCAAAAAGAGAATCTATGAAATTACAATTTGACGCCAACCAAACTTACCAACTGGCGGCCATTCAATCCATTGTTGATATTTTTGAAGGGCAGCCCCTTAATCAGAGCGACTTTGACATTGCCTTTCAGTCAACGCAACTAAGTTTTCAATTCAACGATAAAGGGGTGGGCAACAACCTGCTTCTATCGCCCGAACAGATTCTGGCTAATCTCAACACTGTTCAGCAGCGTAATGGACTTTTGCCAAGCCCATCGCTGGATGGGATGAATTTTACGGTTGAAATGGAAACCGGCACCGGCAAAACCTATGTTTACTTACGCACAGTTTACGAATTGAACAAGATTTACGGCTTTAAAAAATTTGTAGTGGTCGTTCCCTCGGTGGCTATTCGGGAAGGGGTGTTAAAAAATCTGGAGATCACCCACCAGCATTTTCAAAACCTCTACGGTAGCCCCGCCATTGACTTTACGGTTTACAATTCTAAAAAATTGACCGCCTTAAAAAGTTTTGCCGGAAACAACGCTATTCAGATTTTGGTCATCAATATTGACGCTTTTGCCAAAGATGCTAACATTATCAACCAACTGCGCGAGTCGGGTGTCAGACCCATCGAATACATTCAGGCCACGCGCCCCATTGTCATTGTAGATGAACCGCAAAATATGGAAACCGAGATACGCAAAAAAGCTATTGCTAATCTCAACCCCCTTTGCACTTTGCGCTATTCTGCTACTCACAAGCAGTTGTACAATCCGGTCTACCGGCTTGACCCGGTAACCGCTTACGACCTGGGGTTGGTCAAACAAATCGAAGTTGACGCGGTGATTGCCGATGACAACGTCAACGCCGCCTTTGTTCAACTTGACCGCATCACCCCGGCCAAAACCACCATCAGCATCAAATTAAAAATCTACGTCAACCAACCCAATGGCGTAGCCCTCAAGCCGATTACGGCTAAAATTGGGGCAGACCTGTACCAACTTTCCAACCGAAGAGAAATTTATAAAGGCGGCTTCATCATCAATCGCATCACCAGGGAAAAGATTGTCTTTTCAAACGGGGTGGAGATAAGCAAGGGGCAGTCGCACGGCGGTTTGACCGATGCCGTGATGAAGTATCAAATTGAGCGCACCATCGCCGCCCATCTGGCCAGGGAAAAACAACTGCAAGCGCAAGGCGTCAAGGTGCTATCGCTCTTTTTTATTGATAGAGTGGCTAATTATCGAAGTTACGACTCGGACGGCGCCCCCCAAAAAGGGAAAATCGCGCTCTGGTTTGAAGAAATCCTCAGCCGGTATCTCGAAAAACCGGAATATCAAGACCTGTACCCCTTTACGATTGAACAAATGCACGATGGTTATTTTTCACAAGATAGAAAGGGGCGTTTCAAGGATTCATCGGGCAAGACCAAAGCGGATGACGCCACCTACAACAAAATAATGAAAAACAAGGAACAGTTGTTAAGCGTAGATGAACCGCTCCGTTTTATTTTTAGCCATTCTGCGCTGCGCGAAGGCTGGGACAACCCCAACGTATTCCAGATTTGCACCTTGAATGAAACAAAGTCAGAGATGAAAAAGCGTCAGGAAATTGGGCGCGGTCTGCGCCTGCCCGTTGACAGCCTTGGCGAACGAATTTTTGATAAAACCATCAACCGGCTAACCATTATTGCCAACGAAACCTACGCCGACTTCTCCCAACAACTGCAAAGAGAAATTCAGGATGAGTGCGGTGTTGACTTCAAAGACCGGATTAAAGACATCAGAGAGAAAGCGCAAATCAAATTGACCAAAGATTTAAGCGTCCATCCTGAATTTTTAGAAATTTGGAATTTAATCAAGCAGAAAACGGTTTATAAGGTGCAATATCAAACCGCCGAGTTGGTAGAAAAAGCCGCCGAGGCAGTTAAAAATATGGACCCTATCGCCCGGCCAATGCTCATAGCCCAAAAGTTCACAATGTCTTACTCTGAAGAAGGCATCGAGGGTGAATTAACAGATATAGCCCGCCAAACCGTACAAGTTGCCAATGTCGCCATTCCCGATGTATACGCTTATATTCAAGGCAAAATCAAGATTACCCGCCACGTTGTTCTTCAAATTTTGAAGCGGTCGGGCAGAATAGACGATCTGGCTGTCAATCCCCAGCTCTTTTTAGATAATGTGGTAGCCAAGATTCAAACCACGCTGCACCGCCTGATGGTTGACGGCATCAGGTATGAAAAATTGGGCAACGCAGAATACGAAATGCGCCTGTTTCAGAACGAAGAAATAGAAACCTACTTGAGCAACTTGTTCAAAGTCGCCAGACACGAAAAAACAATTTACAATTATGTGCCGGTAGATTCCAGCATCGAGACGAAATTTGCTCAAGATTGCGAAGCGGACAATAAAGTTAAATTCTATTTCAAACTACCGCGCGGTTTTAAAATTTCAACACCGTTAGGTAACTATATCCCTGATTGGGCCGTTATTTTAGAAAACGACAAACGGCTTTACTTTGTGGCTGAAACCAAATCAACGCTCAATTTGGAACTATTGCGGGGTATTGAAGAACTAAAAATTGAATGTGGCAAGAAACACTTTGTAGAATTTGAAGGGGTAACGTACAGGCAGGTTACAGAAGTAAAACAATTGTATGCTTAACCCAATCAACTTTCGCAAAAATAGCCACATAACAATCACAATGTCGCGTCAAGATAAGCCCGGGACGTTGGGTATAGCGCGTTATTGGCAGGAAAGACAGAAAACGGGACTTTGAGCCTGTGGACATCGAGCCAACCACCCGTGCCAACGCAAAGCCGGTGACACGGGAAAGGGTGGCCGAGCTATGCGCCAATCGGGGTTTCGCCTGACAAGTTGGTAGTCTTGCGGATTGGTTTCCAACTGAAACAAGCTGCATAAAGTTTTCACAACCAAAAGTTACATAACAATAAAGCACCGGATAGCCTGCACATCCGATGCTTTATTTATCGGGACTCTGTTGCAATTAGTCCAGCTTTCGAAGCTGTTCAAACAACTCCTTCTGGGCGACGCTGAGTTTCTTGGGCAAGCGCACGTTGAGTTTTACAAAAAGATCGCCATATTCGTTTGATTTACGCAGTTTGGGCATCCCCTTGCCGCGCAGACGCATTTTTTGACCATTTTGCGCCCCTGCCGGAATCTTTAGCCTGACATCGCCCGACAGAGCAGGTACCCGGATCTCCCCGCCCAAAACAGCGGTGTACAGATTAACCGGCACCTCTACATGCAAACTGCTGCCATCCCGCTCAAAACGGGGATCGGGGGCTACGGTTACTTTTAAGTACAGATCACCGGCCTTGCCACCAAAACTTTTATTGCCCTCACCGCGCATGCGCACCCTGGTGCCTGTTTTTGCCCCTGCCGGAATTTTCACTTGCAGTCGCCGGCCATCTTTGTTAACAATCCGGGTGGTGCCTTTGTAAGCCTCGGCCAGACTGATCTCAAGGTCGTGTTCAATATCGCGACCATTTTGGTTGAGCGCCCCTTGCGGGTTTTGGGTTGATCTACCCCCCGCCCTGCCGGCACCACTAAAAATACTGGTGAAGAAATCAGAGAAACCACCCCCACTGCCGCCAAACAGGTCTCCAAAATCATCGGGGGTGCCGTACCGAACATTGACGCGCGGGCCACCGCCGGCTCCGCCCATGCTACCCATCCATTGCCCCCAATCAAAATTGCCGGCATTGCCGCCGGTTTGCTGCCAACGATGCCAGTTTGAGCCGAGCTGATCATATTTGGTGCGCTTTTGAGAATCGCCCAGCACTTCGTATGCTTCGTTAATTTCCTTAAAACGGGCTTCGGCATTTTTATTATTCGGGTTCACATCCGGGTGGTATTTTCGGGCCAGCTTCCGGTAGGCTGATTTTATCTCTTTTTCGCCGGCGTTTTTATTAACGCCCAGAGTTTGATAATAATCCTTATATTCCATAGGTATGCCTCCTCTGAAAATGATGAAGGATGAATAAACTGCACTTCTCACTCATCACCGGCTAAATTTTTATTGTCGTTGCCGTCCCAAAGGGGCTGTCTGTCTCCTTTGGAAATACAGTATTCAGATGTCAGTAGTCAGACAACCTGATTTCATTGATTCTATCTAAATTGCCACAACTACTTTTGCCGGACGCAATAATTTATTACCCAATTTGTAACCGGCCTCAATCTCCTCAACGACCGTGTTGGCCTCTGCCTGGCCGGATACGGTAGCCAGCGCCTCGTGCCACTCCGGATCGAAGGGCTGCCCAACGGTCTCAATGCGGGTTACTCCTTCGGCTTGCAGCAAGCGATGCAGTTCACGCTGCGTCAACTCCACCCCTTTGCGCAGCAACTCGTCATGCCGGTTGTCATGTTTCAAGGCGCGATCCAGGTTGTCTGCCACCGGCAAAATCAGGCGCAGCAGCCGGTCGCGCTCGGCCCTGATGGCCCCGTCTGCCCGCCGGGATTGGCGCTTGCGAAAGTTGTCCATCTCGGCTTTTTGACGCAATGCCACAGCCTGCCAATCAGTTTCTGCCGCAGGTATTGGCTCTGATTCTGTTTCCGGGGCCGGTCTTGCCGGCTCCACTACAGGAGCCTTAATGACCACCGGGGGTGGTTCGGGTTGATTCTCTTCGGGTTGGATTTTATCAGGCAAATCTTTATTAGCAGTTCTATTTGAACCTCGAACCGGAATCCGGCGCGATAAACGTCGTTTCTGAAATTGTCTCATTATCATACCTCCAGCACAGTGTACTCGCTCGTACAATTTCAGGATACGACGCTTGTGTTAGATGGTTATAAGAAGTTTGCCAGATTCGTGTTAGCAGGGACGCAAAGTTGCAAAATCGCAGTGTCACAGTGTCGCAGGAAATGGAAATTCTTTTGTCCCGATTGTTTCCTTGTTACCCTGCCACGCTTTATCGAAACAACTCTCGCACCACAATGTTGCGCTGAATCTGGCTGGTGCCCTCGTAAATCTGGAAGATTTTGGCGTCCCGCATCAGTTTTTCTACGGGATATTCGGCCATATAGCCATAACCGCCAAACACCTGCACTGCCTCGGTGGTAACTTTCATAGCTGTATCTGCGGCGTAGGCTTTGGCAAAGGCCGAGGCCACAGTGTTGCGCATGCCCGTATCTACTGCCCAGGCCGATTTCCAGACCAGCAGCCGGGCCGCCTCCACCTCCATAGCCATATCGGCAATTTTATGCCCAATGGCCTGATATTGCCAGATGGGCTTGCCCCATGATTTTCGGGTTTTGGCATAGTTAACCGATTCTTCCAGCGCCCGGCGAGCAACGCCAACCGCCGCCGCCGATACGGACGGACGGCTGCGGTCGAATACCTGCATGGCAATCATAAAGCCCATGCCTTCTTGCCCCAGCAAGCGCGATGCCGGGACAGCGACGTTATCAAACACAACTTCCGCCGTGTCTGAGGCATGCTGGCCCATTTTATCGAACGGGTTGCCGACATTCACCCCCTCTAAATCCCGATCGACAATGAAACAGCTCATCCCTTTGTAGCGCACCGATGGATCGGTGTAGGCAAACACCGTGTAAAAATTGGCGGCGGTAGCGCCGGAAATAAAAGTTTTGCTGCCGTTTAGAATGTAATAATCGCCTTCCCGGCAAGCCGTAGTTTTTATACCGGCCACGTCCGAACCCGCCTCCGGCTCGGTCAGGCAGTAGGCGCACATCTGTCCATCGGCCATCCGGTCTGCATATTCCTGTTTTTGCTGATCCGTACCGGCCATATGAATGGGAGCCATCCCCAACCCCCCTATGGTAATGGCCGTGCTAATGCCCGAGCAACCCCAGGCCAGCTCTTCAGCCACCAGGCACTCCTCAAACAAACTTAAGCCCATGCCTCCGTAATCTTCGGGGATGCTCATCATCGTCAGCCCTATCTCCTGCGCCTTTTTAATAACCGGCCTGGGATACTCATGGGTCTTGTCATAATGTTCTGCGACCGGCGCAATTTCATTTCTGGTGAAATCGCGGGCCAACTGCCGAATCATCTTTTGCTCTTCGGATAAAGCGAAGTTGGTGCTGTCGTTGTTCATTGTTTTGCTCCTTTGCAAAAAAGGGGTGGGGGGTTAGGAATTAAGCAAAGCACCCTGTGGGTAGGAGTTAGTGCCCTCTAAATCCTAACCCCTAATTCCTAACCCCTAATTCCTGAATCCTAATTCCTGAATCCTGATTCACTTTAATTGACTGCCGCGTTGAACGGCTTTGTCTCCAAATTTTTCCCGGATATTGTCGAGCGTATTTTGCAACTGTTGGTCGGTTTGATTATCAAATTCCCACAACCCCAGTTGGCGAACCGGCGTTTCAAAATTACTGACGCCCACCCCCAGCAGCCGAACACGTTTACCGGGAATCCACGTTTTTTCAAACAGTTGCCCCACCACTTCAAAAAGCTCGGAATCCAGGTTGGCAGGGCAATTGAGCGTGGTTTGGCGATTGAGGGTGGTAAAATCGGCCCAGCGCAGTTTTAATTTAACCGTTGTTCCGCCCAGATCGGCTTTTCGTAATCTGCGCCCCACCTGATCGGTGAGTTTGCGCAAGGTTTGCCGCAATTTAGCTTCGTCACTGACATCTGTGGCAAAGGTTGTTTCCTGACTGATAGATTTTGCCTCGCGCTCAGTGATAACCGGACGGGGGTCGATGCCTTTGGCCCGGCGGGACAGATCCTGCCCGTGTTTGCCAAAACGACGCGCCAGATCCGCTTCGGGCCAGCGGGCTACATGGCCAATAGTGTGTAACCCCAGTTCCACCAGTCGCGTCGCAGTTTTTGGACCCACACCCCATAATTCGCCCACCGGCAGGGGCGACAGAAATGCCGTCTCCTGTCCCGGCGGCACCACGGTTACGGCATTGGGTGTGTTTCCGCCGCTGGTTCTGGCCGAGGCTTTGCCGATATTGTTGGCAATTTTTGCCACCAATTTATTTCCCGCCACGCCGATGGAACAGGGCAAACCCAGCTCGTTTCTGATGACAGCCTGCAATCTGTGGGCCAAAACCTGGCCCGGTTCCGGCAGGTCACTCACATCCATAAACGCCTCATCAATTGAAAGCTGTTCGACCAGCGGGGTGAGCTTGTGCAAGCAATCCATCACCTGCCGGGAGACATCGCGGTACACTTTGTGATTAGAGGGCACAATGATCAGGCGGGGGCAGCGCCGCACGGCGCGGCTCATTGGCATAGCCGAGTGGATTCCAAACTTTCGAGCCGCGTAGGAACAGGAGGCCACCACGCCCCGCGAATCGGGCTGTCCGCCCACGGCAAACGATTTTCCGCGCAAGTCGGGGTTCCGCTGCTCCTCAACGGCGCAGAAGAACGCGTCTAAATCCAGATGTAATATTTTCCTGGTCATCATCAAATTTCCGGCAACTATTTGTACTTTAAAGTATACCATAAAACCGGGGGTGGAGTTAGTAAAAACGTATTATCTGCCATGAATTACACTAATTTCGCAGTTCCGCAAAACTCGGCAGGTTACAAGTGACCGGCACTTAAAATATAGATACAGGTCGACTTTCAGTG
>CAYWSS010000102.1:0-11606 GCA_964460505.1 uncultured Caldilineaceae bacterium
CGCGGTCAAGAGACCGGCCACAGCGCGATTTTGACGGGTTCACTGAATTTGTACGTTGCCAAAGGGGTACATTATAGTGCACATCAATTTCAGCCGCAAAGATATAGGGGGGAATATCCGGGGCGAACTATTCTTGGGGATGCACCCATAATCCGGGCAAACATGAAGCAGCCAACCTTAAAAAAAATCCGGGTTAACTGGACACGTGGGAGAAAGTGGGTTATAATGTGGTAGATTGTGGGGGAAAGTGGGGAAAAGTGGTGAAAGAACAAGTGTTCTGTCCCTTCTAATGGGGAAACTCTCTCCACCGCACACCAGAGCGCACAACTATTATGTTTTTAGGCGAGTTCGAACATTCTGTAGACGATAAAGGGCGATTGACCATTCCCGCCAGGTTCAGAGATGAACTGGCGGGCGGCGTGGTTGTTACGCGCGGGCTGGATGACTGCTTGTGGGCCTATCCTCGGTCCGAATGGGAAAAACTGGCCGAAAAGATTGCAGATCTGCCAACCACTAATCCGGCGGCCCGAAAGTTTGCCCGATTTATGTTTTCAAGTGCGTTTGACTCCATTCCCGACCGCCAGGGCCGCGTACTTATCCCTCAAAATTTGCGTAAATTCGCCGGTATCACCACCGAATGTACGGTGATTGGGGTAATGAACAAGGTTGAAATCTGGAACCCGGGCAAGTGGTCTGCGGACCTTGCTGAAGTAGAAGAAAATCCCGATTCGTTTATCAATCAGCTGCAAGAGCTGGACATCAATATATAAAACCTGCTGAGTACATTGTTGATTGGAATCGGTCCCGGATGCACGTACCCGTTCTTTTACAGGAAACAGTAGCTGCG
Organism: uncultured Caldilineaceae bacterium; assembly: GCA_964460505.1. Classification (GTDB taxonomy): domain Bacteria; phylum Chloroflexota; class Anaerolineae; order 4572-78; family J111; genus J095. The sequence continues at coordinate 848 of CAYWSS010000102.1, forward strand.
TTACAGCCTCAACCCGGCGGTATCTACGTGGATGGCACGGTAGGCGCCGGCGGGCATGCTGCGGCTGTGTTAAGCGCGTCGGCCCCGGATGGGCAACTGTACGGGTTTGACCAGGATCGCCAGGCGTTAGAGATTGCCGGGCAAAATCTGGCCGGGTTTGGTGACAGGGTTCACCTCCACCAGTCAAATTTTCGGCGATTGTCTCAGATGGCGCAGTTGTACCACATTCCGCCGGCAGATGGCGTTTTGCTTGACCTGGGCGTTTCTTCAATGCAGTTTGACCGGGCAGAACGCGGGTTTTCATTGCAGGCAGATGGCCCGCTGGATATGCGGATGAACCCGGCCCGGGGTCAAACCGCAGCGGAACTGGTTAACAATCTGCCGGAAGAAGAACTGGCCAACTTGATCTATCGCTACGGCGAAGAGCGCCAAAGCCGCCGGATTGCCCGGGCCATTGTTAAAGCCAGGCCCATTTTTCGTACGCTGGAGCTGGCCGATGTTGTAGCCAAAGCCGGTTATCAGCGACGTGAAAAAAAGGGGCGCTCGAAAATTCATCCGGCTACCCGTACCTTTCAGGCCCTGAGAATAGCGGTAAATGACGAGTTGGGGGTGCTGGAACAGGTTTTGCCTCAGGCCTTGGAAATGCTCAAGCCCGGCGGCCGGCTGGTAGTTATCAGCTTTCACTCTCTGGAAGACCGTATTGTAAAACAATATTTTAAGCGAGAAGCTCAGGATTGTATCTGCCCACCTGAACAGCTAATTTGTACATGTAAACATAAAGCAATTATAAACATAATCACTAAAAAACCAATCACGCCCGGTTTGGCAGAAATAGAAGTAAATCCCAGAGCCCGCAGCGCAAAGCTGCGGGTTGTTGAGTTAAAAGGGGAGAAATATTATGTCAAGTAATATTATGGTCAGCCTCAGACCAGAAAACGTAATTCGCCAGATACCATGGCGATTGAACAGCCGGACTGCATTGGGTTTTGTGCTGATTCTGGCTACGTTTAGTCTGGTGGGGTGGCTGTATCTTACTCAGGCCAGTGCGGCAACGGCTACCAGCTATCGCATTGATGAGATGAGAGTGGAACTTGACCATGTAAATAATCAAACGGCGGCCCTAATTTTGGAAATTGCCGAACTGGAGGCATTGTCTCGCGTAGAAAAACGGGCGCTTGAGCTTGGTTTTCAGCCTGCCGGTGAATTTAAATACCTGGCCGTTTCCGAATATCCGGTATCGCCGGAGATGGAAGAACCTGTTTTGGGCAGCTCGCCTGTGGAAAATAGCGTTGATGCTTATGTGGCCGATGTGGAAAGCCCCAGTTGGTGGGTTAAAAAATTAGATGCTTTTGCCGAGTGGGTTGAGGGCCGGTAAATTAATCGGTTGCTGATATGCAAAGAGATAAGCCGCATATAGAAAACGCAAAATACAGAATTTACACCATTATGGCGGTAATGAGCGCCATTGGGCTGGTGTTGGTGGGGCAGCTAATTCGCTGGCAGGTAATAGAGCACCACCGCTTTATTGCCTGGGCCGAAGCAGAGCATCAGGACGAGGTTGTGATTCCACCCCGCCGGGGTGAAATCAGGGACCGGGCCGGACACCTGCTGGCTACGGATTTAATTGAATACGATGTGTCGGCCAGCCCCCAAATTATCAGCGACCCCGGGGCAACTGCCGGGCGGCTGGCTCAGTACCTAAACTTGTCTCGCCAGGAGCTGGTGCAGCGCCTGACCGAAGATAACGTGTGGGTTCCTCTGGAAAACAAGGTGTCGCAGGCCAACGGTGAGGCCATTTTGCAAATGGATATTGTCGGGGTGCAGTTAGAGCCAAGTTCCAAACGGGTATATCCCGAAGGGGATTTAACCGCGCATCTGGTGGGCTTTGTAAACGACAACGGCAACGGGTTTTACGGGGTAGAGGGCTATTACGATTCTTTGCTCAAAGGAAAACCAGGGTTGCAGGCCGGTGAGCGCAGCCCGTTTGGCGATATGATTCCGCTGGCATCCAGCCATTTTGTGCCGCCGGTAGCGGGCAGCACCCTTTACCTGACCATTGATCGCGGTATTCAGTTTCTTATTGACCAGGAGTTGGAAAAGGCCGTGCGCAAATACCGGGCGCAAGGGGGCTCTGTTGTGGTTTTGAACCCCAAAACCGGCGCTGTGTTGGGAATGACCAGCTTTCCCAAATATAACCCCAACACCTACGCCGAAAGCAGCGAATACCTTTTTTCTGACCCAACCGTGAGCGAGCAGTATGAACCAGGCTCTGTTTTTAAAATTATCACGATGGCGGCCGGGTTGGATGCAGTGGCCGTGGGGCCAATGGGCACCATTTACGACGGCGGCACCATCGAGGTGGGCGGCCGGGTTATTTACAACTGGGACCGGATAGGCCACGGCACCGTAGATATGACCGACGTGTTGGCCAAAAGCCTCAACGTGGGCGTGGCTCAAGTAGCCGTTGGCCTGGGCAAAGAGCGATTTTATACCTACGTCAAGCGCTTTGGTTTTGGCCGCCTCACCGATGTTGATCTGGCCAACGAAGGCCCCGGAACCTTAAAAACGCCCAAAGATTCCAACTGGCACGAAAGCGATCTGGGTACCAACTCATTTGGGCAGGGCATTGCCGTGACCCCCCTGCAAATAGCCGGCGCCGTGGCCGCGGTGGCAAACAAGGGGATGCTCATGAAACCCTACGTGGTGCAGCGTATTGTGGATGCCGAGCGGGCGGTTGACGTAAAACCATCTGTCGTGCGCCGGGCCATCTCTGAAGAAACGGCGGAAACGCTCACAGATATGCTGGTTGAGGCCCTGGCTCGCGCCGATTCTGAGGCCCAGTTGCCGGGCTACAAAATGGCCGGTAAAACCGGCACCGCTCAGCTTCCGGTGCCGGACGGGTATCACCCCACGTTACCCCGGGCCTCGTTTGCCGGCTACCTGCCCGCCGATGATCCGCAGTTGCTGGTGCTGGTCATCATCGATCGGCCAACCACTTCCAAGTGGGGCAGCAAAACCGCCGCCCCCACCTTTAGCCGCATTGCCGGCCAGTTGGCCGTAATGCTCAACATTCCGCCCGACGATGTGAGATTGGCGGCCAGAATGAGTAATGAGTAATTGCCTTTACTCATTACTCATTATTCATTGATAATTGATATGACCGATTTAATTTTGGCCGATGTGGTAGAAGGCCTGACCGGAAATCGAATAGAAACCCCGATGCCGATCAGTGAGGTGGTGATCGATTCGCGGGAAGCGGGTGAGGGAGCGCTGTTTGTGGCCCTGCCCGGCGAGACGGTGGATGGGCATCAGTACGTGGCGGCGGCTTTCCGGCAGGGGGCAATGGCGGCCATTACGCAGCACCCGGTTTCTCCATTTGATCAGGGGCAAACTATTTGGGTGGGGCAATCCGGGCCGGATGAGATTGCGGCGGCGTTTAATAATCTGCCGGTGTGTATTCAGTGTGACGACAGTTTGCGGGGCTTGCAGCAATTGGCCGCCTTTTGGCGCAGCCAATTTAACCCGCGAGTGATTGGGATAACCGGGAGTGTAGGTAAAAGCACCACCAAAGAATTATTGTGGAATGTGCTTTCCACTCAATTTGCCACCTTAAAAAATGAGGGGAATTACAACAACGAAATCGGGTTGCCGCTAACGCTGCTCAATCTTAATGACTCACACGAGCGGGTTGTGCTGGAAATGGGCATGTACGCTCTGGGTGAAATTGAGCTTCTGTGTCAGTTGGCCCATCCGCATGTGGGCGTAGTTACCAATGTGGGGCCGGTGCATTTAGAGCGAATGGGCACCGTTGAGCGCATTGCTCAGGCAAAATCCGAATTGGTACAGGCGCTGCCGGAGATGTCGGAGGGCGGGGTGGCTATTCTTAATTACGACGATCCGCTGGTGCTGCCAATGGGGCAGCAAACTCAGGCGCAGGTGCTAACCTACGGGCTGTCGCCCGAAGCCGATTTGTGGGCCGGCGACGTAACCAGCGCCGGGCTGGAGGGGATGCGTTTTGTGTTTCACTACCGGGGCGAAAGCATCCACGCCCGATTGCCGCTGCTGGGGCGGCACAGTGTTCACACGGCCTTGCGGGCTGCCCTGGTGGGCTTAGCCGAGGGCCTGGCCTGGGGAGAGATTATTGCCGGGCTGCAAAGCCTGCCCAGCACCGCTCAATTAAGATTGGTGGCGGTGCCCGGCCCCAACAAATCTACCCTGCTGGATGATACGTACAATGCCAGCCCGGCCTCAACCATTGCGGCGCTTAATTTACTGGACGATTTAACCGCCGCCCGCAAAATTGCCGTACTGGGCGACATGATGGAACTCGGCAGCTTTGAGGAAGAGGGGCACCGTAAAGTTGGCTGTCGCTCTGCGGATATTGTGGACTTGCTGATTGTTATCGGCTCGCGAGCCAGAATTATTGCCGAAGAAGCGTTGGCATGCGGCCTGGATAGCATATTAATTTTAGAGTTGGAAAGTAACCAGGCTGCCATTGATGTGCTCAAAGAAACCCTGGGGCCGGACGATATTGTCCTGTTAAAAGGCTCTAATTCTCAGCGAATGGGTGAGATTGTATCTGCCCTGACTGAAAGAAAAAAGCGACCCGGCGCTCAAAAAGCCGGGCAATCGTAATCAATTTAACTGCCCAAGGATTGTTATGGCGTACTCACTAACATTAGGCACCATCTCGTTTTTGCTGGCAGTTATCTGGGGCCGGCCCCTGATTAACCTGTTGAATAAACAGGGCATTGGCAAGGGTATTCGCATTGAGGGGCCGACCACGCACCAGATAAAAACGGGTACGCCAACTATGGGCGGTTTGATGATTTTAATTCCGGTGTTGGTGATTACCGGAGTGTTGAACATTGCCAATTTAATGGGATTTACGCTGATTGGCCGCTCCATTCTGGTTCCGATGGGGGTCATGATTTCCTTTGGGATACTGGGGGCGGTAGATGACCTGGTTGGGGTAAAAGTGCTTACCCGAGGGCTGCCGGGACGATACAAAATGTTGTGGCAGCTGGTTTTTGCCACCGTAACCGCGCTCTTTTTGCATTACGCGCTGGATTTGCGCAGCATCGCCATCCCGGGTATTGAGGAGAAAATAGATATTGGCTGGCTGTATATTCCAATTGCAGTTTTTATTATTGTAGGCTCCTCTAACGCCGTTAATCTGACCGATGGCCTGGATGGATTGGCCGGCAGCATTGCCGCCGTCTCCTTTGCGGCCTACGGCGTCATTGCTTTTTTACAAGGCCAAATTTGGCTGGTGGCCTTTGCTTTTACGGTGGTAGGAGCGGTTCTGGCTTTTCTGTGGTACAACGCCTACCCGGCAGAGCTATTTATGGGCGATACCGGCTCGCTGGCTATTGGAGCAACATTGGCGGTGGTCGCACTAATGACTGGTCAATGGCTGCTGCTGCCCGTTGTGGCCCTGGTTTTTGTGGCCGAAGCCCTGTCAGTTATTTTGCAGGTTTCATATTTTAAAGTAACAGGAGGTAAGCGCTTATTCAAAATGAGTCCGTTGCATCACCATTTTGAGCTGCTTGGCTGGTCTGAGACGCACGTCACCCAGCGATTTTGGCTCATTGGGATTTTATCGGCAATGCTGGGGATTGCCCTGGCTTTAATTTAGATAGGAAATTTGAGCCTTTGGTTCGCTACGGGGGGTAATTATGGTAAGCAATCATTTAAATCAAGGTGTCAATTTTAGTAAAAATCATGGAGGATCACGCGATATGACTCAGCTACACATTGTAGAAAATGGCCGGCGCTACCCGGAACTGGTCAAAACAAGCAAAATGAACGAACAGGAAGCCACGTACAGTGCTGCTCTGGAATTGGTGGCCCGCATTGACGAAAATTTAACGCGCGGTATTTGCCACTATCGAACCAAAGCCGGCCAGCTTTTAACCACCTTGGATGAGGTTGTCCGCGCTATTCTGGATGACAATCTTATCCTTGCCGAAGAGCAAGAAGCAGAACCGGTATGGCGACAAGAATTGGCGGCGTAAACCACTGAAAGAACGTACCATGACAGACATCAGCATGTTATTGGGGATGCGGATGCTGGTTGTCGGCCTGGGGCGTGAAGGCGTTGCCCTGGCAACCTATCTGTCCCAACACGGGCTGGCAGTAACCGCCACCGACTTACAGACAGAAGAAAAGTTGGGTTCAACCGTAACCCGGCTCAAAGCTGTTGGTGTGTCGCTGGCGCTTGGCCATCATCCGGAATCTTTGCTTGACGACGCGGACATCCTTTTTGTCAGTCCCGGCGTGCCGCTGGAGATTCCGCTGTTAACCCGCGCCAGGCAGCGAGGCATTCCGCTCAGCGCAGAGAGCCGGCTTTTCTGCCATCTGTGCCCGGTACCCATTATGGTCGTTACCGGCTCCAGTGGAAAAACCACGACCACCACCCTGGTGGGCAAAATCATGGAAGCTGACGGGCGACAGGGGCAAATCTGGGTCGGTGGCAATATTGGGCATCCATTAATTGAATTTGTTGACCAAATCAGTTCGGGCGATGTGGTAATCATGGAGTTGAGCAGTTTTCAACTGGAATATTTTCACGCCCGGCTCAATAAAAATGTAGATATGTTGGCGCTGCCGGGCAAAAATCCACAGCAATTGGCCCAACTGCTGAATAGCTGGAGCCCGCATATTGCGGCCGTTCTTAATATTACGCCCAACCATCTGGATCGTCACCCGTCAATGAAGCAGTACGTTAAAGCCAAACGGGCGCTCATTGATTATCAAACTGATAACGACGTGCTTGTGCTGGGGCTTGATAACGACATGACCCGCACTATCGGCAATCAGTTTGAACCGGGAGTGCGCTGGTTTAGCCTGGAAGCGCAGGTTGCAAACGGCGCAGGGGTGCATCAGGGTCAATTAGCGCTCATTGACCAAACCGGGACTCCACAACCCCTGGCCGGGGTGGGTGATATAAAATTGCGCGGGCAGCACAACCAGCAAAATATTTTGGCCGCCTGCCTGCTTGCCCAGGCAGCGGGAGCCTCGACAGAGGCCATGCGGCAGGTCATCATCTCGTTTACGGGGGTGGAACACCGGCTGCAACTGGTGCGGGATCTCAACCAGGTAGCCTACTACAACGACAGTATCTCAACCAGCCCGGAGCGTTTGATGGCGGCGTTGCGCTCGTTTTCCGAGCCAATTGTGCTGCTGGCCGGGGGGTACGACAAATATTTACCCTGGGAAGATGCCGCCCGGTTAATACTTATGAAAGGACGACGCCTTATTTTATTTGGCGAATCCGCACCCATCATTGAAGAAGCGCTCGACGAAGTTCGGGGCGAACTGGCTCAAATAATTACGGAAGAGGTTCACCACTGTTCCGGGCTGGCCGAGGCCGTGCAACTGGCGGCGCACCTGGCAGAACCCGGCAACGTGGTGCTGCTTTCTCCCGGCTGCGCCAGCTACGATTCATTCAGGAGCTTTGTTGAACGTGGTGAAATGTTTAAAACGCTTGTATTGGAGTTGTAGCAATACGCAATACGCAATACGGAACTGAGGCCGTGAGCGAACAGCCGGAAAAGGAAATAGATGCCCCGCTCAACATCGGAAGACTTGCACAAACTTGATTATTTGCTGGTGGTAACCGTAGCGGCTCTCCTGATTATTGGGTTGATGATGATTTACAGCGCCACCTTTGCCCTGGGCTACCAATTGCACGATCAGCCAACCTACTTTTTTATCCGGCAGATGTTGTGGCTGGGCATAGGCATCCTGGTTTTGATTATTTTTGCTCACGCAGAGTACCACACCTGGCAGCGCTTTTCTGTGCCGCTAATGCTGCTGAACCTGGCATTGTTGGGGCTGGTGCTGCTGGTGGGGCAGACCCATTTTGGGGCGCAGCGGTGGCTGCTAAACGGCTCGATCCAGCCGTCGGAGTTGAGCAAGCTGATTATTGTTATTTACATTGCCGCCTGGTTGTCATCAAAGGGTGAACAAATACGTAAAGTAAGCTACGGCCTGGTTCCATTTGCAATTTTATTAGGGGTTATTGTGGGGCTGGTTGTATTGCAGCAAGATTTGAGTACGGCCATACTTATTGGGGTTACGGCGCTGGCCATGTTTTTTATTGCCGGCGGCAATTTGTTGCAGATTACCGCAAGTGGTATTTTGGGGGGCGGCACACTGGTGCTGCTCATCAGCCGGTCTCCGTACCGGTTGGCCCGGATTGCATCTTTTCTGGATCCGCTCAACGGCGACCCTCTGGGCGATGGCTACCAGATACGCCAGATATTAATTGCCCTGGGGTCCGGCGGAATCACCGGCCTGGGGCTGGGGGCCAGCCGCCAGAAATTTGGCTACATTCCGGCCTCGCACACCGACGGAATTTTTGCTATTTTAGGCGAAGAATTGGGGCTGATTGGCTGCTTGGTGGTTATTGGATTATTTGCATTTCTGGCCTACCGCGGATTTAGAATTGCGCTGGCCGCGCCGGATGCCTTTGGCACCATTCTGGCCTCCGGCCTGACATGCGGCCTTATTTTTCAGGCCATTGTAAATGTGGGGGTCATTACCGCCAGCTTGCCGTTTACCGGAATTCCCCTGCCGCTGATTAGCTTTGGCGGCTCGTCGCTGGTGGTAACTATGGCCAGTATCGGGTTGTTGCTGGCCGTTTCTCGGCGCACAATGCCGGCTGCCAGACGGGGCAAAAAAGAGGAATCACGTGAGACTGATAATTTCCGGCGGCGGAACCGGCGGACACGTTTACCCGGCGCTGGCCGCCGCGCAAAGCCTAAACCGGCTCTGCGCTAAAACCGGTAGCCCGCCGGAAATACTCTGGGTGGGCAGCCGGGGTGGAATGGAACAGGCTCTGGTTGAACGGGCAGGCTTAAAAATAGATTTAATCCCGGCTGTTGGCCTGCGCGGAAAAAACCCGGTGGCCGCGGTAAAAAGTGTCTGGACGCTTGGTAAAGGGTACCGGCAAAGCCGGCAAATTATCCGGCAATTTAAGCCGGATGCCCTGTTTGTAACCGGCGGTTATGTGTGTGTTCCGGTTACGCTGGCCGCCGGCCAAGCCGGTGTGCCCATTATCATTTATTTGCCGGATATTGAACCGGGGCTGGCCATTAAATTCTTGTCCCGCTTTGCCATGCGTGTGGCGGTAACCGCAGAGAAGAGCCGGCAGTTTTTTAAACCGAAACAGACGGTAGTGACAGGGTATCCGGTCAGACCGGAATTGCGCTTGGCTTCATCTGCCGGGCAACAGGCAGCAAAGGCTCGCCGGGACCTTGGCTTAAGCGATGAGTGGCCGGTGCTGCTGGTATTTGGCGGCAGCCGGGGGGCACGCAGCATCAATCAAGCCATTGCCGGGCAGGTGGAATCAATTTTGGAAGTATGTCAGATTATTCATGTCACCGGCAAGCTGGATATCGATTGGGTGCAGGCCCGGCGGGCAGCCCTGCCGCCGGCGTTGCAAGCCCGTTATCACGTATCGGCCTATTTGCACGATGAAATGCCGCCGGCGTTGCAGGCGGCGGATCTGGTGGTATCCAGAGCGGGAGCCAGCATAATGGGCGAATTTCCTGCTGTGGGCCTGCCGGCGATACTGGTGCCGTATCCATATGCCGGCAGCCATCAGGGTTTAAACGCAAATTACCTGGCCGGGCATCAGGCGGCGGTTGTTATCGAAGATGCTGAAGTGAAGCAAAAATTAGCGAATGCGGTTATTAATTTGCTATCAGATAAAGCTCAATTGCAGGCCATGAGCGAAGCCTGCAAAACATTAGCCAAACCGGATGCGGCTGATCGTTTGGCTCAAGTAATAGTGGAGGTACAGGCCCATGGAAATTAATTGGACAGCCCTGACGTATGCGGTAATTGCGCTATTTGCAATTTCCGGATTCTTTAAGGGGTGGTGGAAAGAAGCAATTACGACCGGATTTTTGGCCGCGCTGGTATTTCTTCTGAGAAATCCGGATCTGGCCCAGGTCGTCATTAATGCGGTCAATAATGGAATCCAGTGGTTATGGAAATTTGTCCCCAATGGATTGCACCCCACCCTTGAGCAGGTGTTTAACCTGCAACCCGGAGAGGTTCCATTAATTGATGCCGGTGATCCCGGCACCTGGCTGGTCATATTAATTTTCTTCATCGCGGCTTCGATCATTGTCAGTCGATATAGCCTGCGCAACTACGGCGCCGGTGCCGGGTATGAGGTTAAGCCGGCAGGCAGTGTTCTGGGTGGTTTGCTGGGCGGACTAAATGGCTTCATTATTATGGGGTTGATTAGAGAGTATCTGAACGGTGTGAATTTGCCGGGTGGGGTAACTCCCACGACTGCCGCAATTGAATCTGGCGGAACGGTTGGTGCGGCTTCATCCGGGGTTGTACTCAGTGCAACCAATGTGCCGGCTACCACCCTGCTGGATAGCTACTTGCCATGGTTTCTGATGCTTATTGGGGCTGTGGTTTTTCTGGCGGCCATGAAAAACAGGGTAGGGTACGCCAAAAATAAAGACGGATACAGAAGAATTCATGTTAAACAACCGTATGGCTACAAAAAATACGGCACCTAAAAGGCACAAGTTCAGTAAACCCGGCGCTGTGGCCGGTCTCGGACCGGGCCACCCAAGCGGGCGCGGTCAGGAGACCGGCCCAATCTGTACCCCAGGTTACTATAGCGCCCTTTGGGTATTGAGAAGATGCTTGTTTTAGCATCATTGAAAAAACTTTGGGTCTTTGGTATTTTCCGTGGTGTAGCGGCAGGTCTTGTGCCTGCCTTGGG